>JBGSRG010000445.1:0-7679 GCA_041737685.1 Phycisphaerales bacterium
GCGGTTTGAGGCCGATTGGGCGAGTTCGCGATAGTCCGCGTCGAGTTTGTCGAGCCTTGCCAGCAGGGAATCGCGTGCCACAGCGATCGCATGGTCAGAGGTGATCGGCTGGCCGGTTCGCAGTGCTTCTCGCTGGATCAGGCCGTCGGCGACGCGCTGGACAAGGGCCTTGCAGAGCACCGGATCAAGCCAGAGGTGAGGGTCGCCCGCGTAGGGGCTGGCGGCAGCGGCTTCGGGTTCGATGCAGTTGCCGTGCTCGTCGTGGGCGTGGCCGGAGTGGTCGGTGTGCTTGGCTTCGTGTACGTGGCCGTGTCCCGAATGATCGTGCGCCGGGTCATCGCATTCGTGCTGCGGCATCTGATCCGGCGGCAGTTCATGGATTGCCGCGGCCTCGGCGAACGTGATCACGGTTCGGTTCGGTGCCGGTCGATCGCTCAGAAACTTCTCGACGCTGGGCTCAAGCCCCATGCCAACGAGCACCACCAGATCGGCCTTGCTGAGTTTGCCCAGCATTCGCGGCGGAATCTCGTAGCCATGCTCACTCGTGCCGGGCGGGATCAGCACATCAAGGCTGCTGCCTGCGGGCAAGAGCGGCTGGATCAGCCCCTTCAGCGGCGGGATGCTGACTACTGCGGCGATGGGATTGGCGACAGGAGCAGGACCGACGACATGGGCTGGCAGCGCCGTAGCCATTGCTCCAGCGCCTGCGAGACTGCACGCCAGCAGACGGGCGACAACAACGACGCGGCGATGGAGTGGCAGGTGGGCACACGACTTTCGGCTGTGGATCATGCTTTGGACTCCCGTGCTGCGGGGCGGATCAGTTTGACTGCCATCCGTGGCTGAGGTTGAACGACGAACTTGAACGCCAAACTCCAACGTTAAAGCCGGATGGCGAAGGAGGTCAGAGAGTTCGACGAGCCGTTCGGCCCGCACGCATGACTCGAAGGGTGAGTTCGCATCTCCGCTGTCCAGACACGGTTCATCGCCGCCGACTTTGTGTCTAACGTGTCTGATTCTAGATGCAACTGTGATGCATGACGCTCGTACGATGTTACGGCCGCTGTTGGCCCGGGGTTTGGGGCTCCAGTTGGCGCTCTAGATCGGTGGGCCGGGCTTGCGACAGCGTTCTGGCGTGGCCGCAGCCGGATTGGGGCGTATACTCGCCGCTCCGCCGGGCGACTTGGACCGCTTTGGCATGCACGGCGGAGAATCAGGTGACCCAGCACGATCGAAAGTGATCGTTTGTCGGGGCGGTAGCTCAGTTGGTAGAGCGCGTCGTTCGCAATGACGAGGTCGGGAGTTCGACCCTCCTCCGCTCCACTTGTTTTTCGAGGAAAGGCCCTGTTTTACAGGGCTTTTTCGCTCTTTGGCACCTGACCCTTGGGCTGATTCTCATTCCATAATCTCGCAACCTGACTGGACGCGGCCCCGCCGCCAGCAAGGTTTCGTCGGATGTCGTGCGGGGTTGCCTTTAGGTATGATGCCCAACAAGAACCCCCGCCCTTGTTGCCGAGTAGTACCATCATGCGCCTCTGGGTCGTCATTCTGCTCTCGATGAGCCTCGTCTTGCCGGGACTGCCGCTCGCGGGAGCAACGGCGGGGAGTGTCTGGCTCGTATCGAGCCAGGCGCGACAGACCATGAATCCGGAGTCGAGTTGGTTCGCTGGTCATGTCGTTGGGAAGCAAGGCAGGGCCGATCAGACGCCACCCCCCTGCCCGCTCTGCGGCGAACATTGCCCCTGCGCCAGACCCACAACCCCTGGGCCCGCGCGCGATCCGGCTCCTCGTGCTCCATCGCCGAGCGGGCTGAGCGACGTTTGGCTCGCTTTGGCGAGAGCGCTGGGCTGCCCGATTGAGCGTTCCATCACGTGGGGCGAGACGGTTCGCGTTGTCGTCTCGATTGATCGGGCCGAGGTCGTCGGTGGCTGGGCCAGCGGAATGAGCCTGTCACAGCGGCTGTCGTTGACCAACGTCCGAACGACTTAGACGACGATCGCTTCTATGTGTCTCGCTGCGCGCTGAACGAACGGCGCTGTTGCGGCCACCATCACATTCAAATCACTTGTCTGGCAACGCCACGCTCGATCGACACGCGGGGTGTTCGGCGGCTTGGCGACCTGACCTCTGGCTGGCTCAGATGCCGGGTGTCTGGGCGGAGCATCGACTCTGCCCACCCGGCCTGTCATGCTCACCACCTGCAACTGCAACATTTCGCCGCGGAATCGCGGCAGAAGGAAACTCCATGGATCTCTCTTCAATGACTAACTCAGAGTTTGCATCGAGCCTCGCTCCTGGCACGCGCCTCGTCGCACTCCGCCGGTTCGTCGCGAGCGCGGCGGCGGCCCTCTTTGCCTTGGGCACAGCGGTCGGCATTTCTGCGCTCGGCGGTTGCTCGTCCGGCAGCACGTCGGCCCAGAACTCCACGAATGCCCCGAGCGCTTCGGCCACATACCTGAACGACACTGCGCCGATTCAGGCCGCATCCGCCACGCTCATCGTGCAAGGGATGTCAACAACGTGGATCTGACGCTGGCGAAGGTTTCGGGCGTGCGTTCTTCGGCGATCGACATGAATTCGGGCGAGGTAAACGTCGCCTTTGCCGACGGCCAGCCCGCGCCAAGCCGTGCCCAACTCGCCAAAGCCATCGACCGCACCGGCTTCACACTCACCGAAATTCGCGTGCCGTAAGTGGTGGTGCAGCGTCAGCACGCATTCACGCTCACGACAGGAATCCACAACATGACCATGCAACAACGCTCAACGCGCGGGCTCGCCCCGCACTCTCTGCCGATCGCGACTTTGGTGACCTTGCTCACGCTTTGTGGGCAGGCCGCAGCACAGGAGGCCATCAACACGCCAGCGCCGACACAGCCCGCCGCGGGCAACTGGGTGCTTCGTGAGCAGTTTCGACTCATGGCCTATGAGGACTTGCCGGATGATCCTGATGGTTCGGCTCGCGATCTTTCGCTGCGAACGACGATTCAGTATGGCATCACGGGCAGCCTCTCGGCGGAAATGTCACTGCCGCTGATCGGTCGGCAGCGATCCGCTGCGGCTGCTGGCGCGGAAGACGGCAGCACGACGGGACTGGGCGACTTGTCCGCCGGTCTGAAACTGCGCGTTTGGCAGGCCGACACTGGCGCGGTCGACACCATGCGGCTAAGCGTCTTCGGCAGTCTTGAGTTTCCCACGGGCGAAGACACCTTCACCTCCGACTCTTTCGACCCGACCGTCGGGGCAACCTTTATGGTGATCTCCGGGCGGCACGGGTTCAACCAGGCGTTGTCGTGGAAGTTCACGACAGGGGCGAATGCCTCGCCGCTGGCCGCGGGCGAGAGTCTGAGCGACCTGCTCAAGTTTGACTCGGCGTATCTTTTCCGGCTCTCTCCGGCGGAGTACACGAGCGAACTTCGAGCGGCGACGTATCTGCTGGCCGAGGTGAACGGGCTGTACGAGACCAACGGCGACACGGAGATCTTTCTCTCGCCGGGCATTCTGTACGAGGCACCGAGGTATGCACTCGAGGCATCGGTGCAGATTCCGGTTTATCGAGAGGTGAACCATCGGGCCGAGACGCTGATCAGCGTGGTGCTGGGCATCAGGATCCTGTTCTGAGGCTGGCTGTCAGCCCGTGGCGATGGTTGCGGCGCGACGGCGTTTGCTCGCTTTGGCGTGGGCCAAGGCGCTTTGCCACCCACCCCCCGCTTTCCGCACGCGCAACGACCGCACCGCTCAATACCGCAGAACCGAATGCACCGGGCCGTAAGACTCGATGCCCGGGTGGTTGGTCGAACCCTCTCGGCCGTTAAGAAAGTCGAGTTCGATGAGCACCGTGATGCCCACGATCTGCGACTGCATTCGCGTGGCCAGTTCGCAGCAGGCACGCATGGTGCCGCCGGTCGCGAGCAGGTCATCGGCCAGCAGCACGCGCTGTCCGGGCTGAACCGCGTCGCGGTGCATCTCGAGCGTATCGGAGCCGTACTCCAGATCGTAACTGATCGACTCTTTACGCCACGGCAGTTTGCCGGGCTTGCGCACCGGCACAAAGCCCGCGCTGAGCGCTTGGGCGATCGCAACACCGAAGATAAATCCACGGCTCTCAGCACCGATCACCAGATCCACGTTCTTGCCGCGGAATGGGTTCACCATCAGTTCGACCGCGAGCGCAAGCCCGGACGGATCGCGGATAAGCGGCGTGAAATCCTTGAACGTGATGCCGGGCTTGGGAAAGTCGGGCACGTCGCGGATGAGCGAGCGAAGGCGTTCGAGTTCTTGCATGGGGTGTATCGCGAGTGCGGGCGTTGTCGGGGTGAGGGACATGGTTGTTCAGAAAGGGACGTGGGGGCAAGGCGGCAATGGCCGACCCGGGGCGCGGCCGCCTGCGGTCGGATCGTTTCGCTAGCATACTCCCAGACATGAGCAAACCCACCCCTCCCACCCCGCCGTCGTCTCCTCAGCCCTCACGTTCTTCGAGCAAGCTCGAGGTCGTTGTCCCGCTGGGCGACCGCGTGCTGATCCGAAAGGACGACGACAAGAAGCAGACCAAGGCGGGAATCCACCTACCCGACAAGATCGAGATTACGACCATCACCGGCCGGATCGTCGCAATTTCGGTGAAGGTGGAGAACAGTGGCGACTACCCGCTTCGGCGTTACGACCGGGTGCTGTTCAATCCCAAGCACGCGATCCCGGTTGAGTTCGAGGGCGACAACCGACTTTTCGTGATCCCGGTTGAGGACGTGGTGGCGGTGTTCAGGGCGGGTGAGGACGAGTAGGGGCTGACCCCCGCTCGCCTGTCTTGGACTTCCAAGTCTTGAAGGGAATCCAGACTGATCGGACGCTCCGATCCGGTACGCTCTGATCATGTGCGCTGCTGACTTGATTCTCCCGCTTCACCAACTCCCCGACCCATTGCCGATCCCGATGATCGAGCGGCCTTTCGACGCGGTCCTCACGCCACCCGGCAGCAAGAGCCTGACCAACCGTGCGCTTCTGCTGGCGGCGCTAGCTCGGGGCACAAGCACGCTGCGAAACGCTCTCACTGAGGCCGACGATGCGCGTGTGATGGTCCGCGCCCTCGGACAACTCGGCGCTCACATCGAACCCCATCCCTCCCAGCCAACCACGCTCAGCATCCGCGGCGTGGGCGGCAAGTGGAAACTCAAAGCAGATCGAGAGTCGGGATCGGGCACGCTGCTCAACCTTCACAACGCGGGCACGGCCACGCGGTTCCTCGCCGCCGCTGCGCTCCTCGCGCCTCGCGGCGGTTCAATCACCATCGACGGAGACGACCGCATGCGTCAGCGGCCGATCGGTGAACTGGTCGACGCATTGACAGCGGTCGGCGGGCGAGTTGAGTTTCTGGGAGCGCTGGGCTGCCCACCCATCCCCATCCCACCAAACCACCGCTACTGCTGCCGCTCGCACAGGCACCAAACCAGACCGCGGGGCGCAGGGCGGCGAAGCAACGCGAGGCAATCGCCAAAGTACGATCGAGTTCGGTGCCACCTCATCCAGCCAGTTCATCTCGGCGATGATGATGGTCGGGCCTTTCCTGTCGGGTAGTGGATTGTCGATCCGGCTGCTCGGGCGGCCAACCAGCGAGCCCTACCTGCGCATGACCCTCTGGCTCATGCAGCGGCTCGGCTTTCAGGCCGAGGGCGGCATTGGCGGCGGTCAAGAACTTCGACTCACGCTACCTCACGATGAGCGCGACGGCCAAGACGCGCACTTGCGAGCGTTTGAGATGAACATCGAGCCCGACGCGAGCGGGGCCAGTTCGCTGCTTGGCGCAGCCTCGCTGATCCCGCAAGCGCGTGTGCGTGTGCCCGGCCTGGGTGTCGGCTCGCTGCAGGGTGATACACGATTTGCAATGGTGCTCAAGCGCCAGGGTGCTCATTCGGTCATGGACACCGAGTCGGTCACCGTCACCGGTACAGAGACCGTGCTTCCGGTTGATGTTGATCTCTCGGACATGCCCGACACGGCCATGACCGCTGCGGCGGTGGCGTGCTTTGCGCGGCCAACGCCCGGCAATCCGACGGCCACGAGCACGATCCGCGGGCTGAAGACTTTGCGTGTGAAGGAGACCGACCGACTCTCAGCGCTGCAAACCGAACTGAGCAAGATCGGTGCGACCGTGGAGATCTTTGAAGAAGGGAACGACGAAGGCCTTCGGGTCACTCCCCCGCACCTCCCCGCCGCGAGCGACCTGAGTATCGGTTCGGTGGGTATGGCTGGTTCGGCTGGTTCATTGGCGAATGCGCTCCCAGCTGTCCACTTTGACACCTACAGCGACCATCGAATGGCGATGGCGTTGGCATTGATTGGGCTACGCAGACCAAACGTCTTCATCCGAAATCCGGCGTGCGTGGCCAAGACTTATCCCGGATTTTGGCGTGACTTGGCGGGTTTGTACGCTCGACGCCGCTGAGGCGGCAACAAGAAACACCCGGCCGAACACCGTACCGCTTCTCGCACATGCAAGTGGAGCCGGCCCCTGCTTCAACTGACCTTGCTCGGCACGGCTAATCGCGGCCCGACGCTGCGCCCGGCTGCTGCTCATAGTCGCTGCGCAACAACGGTTGGTAGTCCGCCATCTGCTTGAGCAACGCCTCCGGGGTGGACGCCACGGCCAACACACTCAGCGGGTCTACCCGCAAAAAGCCCTCGCGAGCCATGTGCTGGACAAAGGTCAGCAAGCCGTCAAAGAACCCGGCAACGTTGAGCAAACCGACAGGGCGATCGTGGATTCCGAGTTGGGCCCACGCGAGAATCTCGAACAATTCATCCATGGTGCCAACGCCGCCGGGCAGCGCGATGAAGGCACCGGCCATGTCGGCCATCAACTTCTTGCGTTCGTGCATGGTTTCGACGACTTCCATGCGGCTCAGGCCGTCGTGGCCGACCTCCTTGTGCTTGAGGTTGTGTGTGATGACGCCGGTGACGTGGCCGTTGCCCGCCAGAACGGCATCGGCCACTTCTCGCATGAGGCCGAGTTTGCCGCCGCCATACACGAGATCGATTTTGCTGCGGGCCATAGCGGTGCCGAGGTCCGCCGCGGCGGTCCGGTATTCCGGCCTAGCACCCCAGGCGGCACCGCAGTAGACACAGATCGGGGAGAGTGATCGGGACATACGGCAGTCTACCCGCACTCCGCGCGCCGCACGCACCGACAGTTGCTCGGTGGAGACGGATCGGTGCTCGCACTTGCGAATCGGACCGCGCGCTGTTAGATTCCGCACCTGTGGACACGCGGTGCGCACGGGTCGATCGTGCGAAGTTGTGCTGGATCGTGCGTGACGATCAGCCACACCATCCGCCCGCATGGCCGCACAGGAGCAAGCACATGGCCAAGAAGAAGGCGACGAAGAAGAAGGCAGCGAAGAAGGCCAAGAAGAAGACTGGCAAGAAGGTGGCAAAGCGTGTGACCAAGAAGACATCGAAGAAGACCACCAAGAAGAAGACGACGAAGAAGGCGGCCTCTAGAAGGGTCAGCACCAAGAAGAAAGTCGCCAAGAAGACGAAGAAAAAGGCAGCCAAGAAGAAGGCCCGGCGAACCGTGATGTACTCGAGCGCGGGCAAGAAGCTCTACGCCAAGCGAGATTCTTCGGGTAAGTTCAAGGACATCCAGCAGTATGCCCGTGCCCATCGCATGGACATGCAACGCACGAGCA
>JBGSRG010000451.1:0-10481 GCA_041737685.1 Phycisphaerales bacterium
TTCGCTCGCACAACACTCTTCCAGCCCGAACGTTTCGGTGAGTTTGAAGAGACGTTTCGTTGCACAGTCGCTCAAAGGCTGGCCAGTGTTCGGGCGGCGGTGGCCGAGCACGGTGAACCGTTGAGCGTCCGGCTTGAGCCCGAGATCAAAGCGATCATGCTCGAATTGCTCGTGAACAACTTCTTCGGTGCGTGCGTGCCTTATGCAGAACTTCGCGAACGGTTTGTGCCCGCGTTGGATTGTGTGATCGATCACATCGTTCGCGATACCGTGCTTAGCCGCGTGGGTCTGCCGCTCTCGCGACTTCCCGCATGGTTCAGCGCAAACATCAAGGATGCCCGGTGCGCGGCGGCTGCATTTGAGGACCTGACGGACAGAGCGATCGCGGCTCGGCCCCTCGGGCGGGGGCTTTGGTGCCAGTTCAAGTCTGATGCGCCCGATGAAGCGCTCCGCGGCAATATCCGCGTCTTCCTCGCCGGTGCTCTTGAGGCGACGACGTCTTACGCGAGTTGGGCGATCGCTCACCTGGCGCGGCAGCCCGAACTGCAAGAGAGCCTGTACCAACAAACCAAGGACATCGGTTCTTACACGCCCGAGGCGCTCGCAAGCGCGAAACTCTTGGGGCGCGTGCTTGACGAAACACTCCGCCTGACGCCTTCGCTCTATTTCCATCCGAGACGCGCGTCGGCCGACACCACCGTCACCACGTCGAATGGTGGCACGCTGTTCATTCCCACGGGCACGCACATCTTGCTTGACGTCTGGCACGCCAACCGTCATGAAGACCATTGGGGTGTTGGTGTAACGGGGTACCCGGCGGCCGCCTTTGTCCCCGCACGATGGGAAGCGATAGAAGCCCAAGGCCGGAGCGGCAACGACATGCTGCACTTCGGTTTCGGACACGGGCCCCGATTCTGTCCCGGCAAGAGCCTCGGTCAGATTGAGGTTGCGCTCGTCGTTGGCGGATGTGTGCGACTTTTTCGCTTCGAGGCGGAACAGCCAGAGAACGCGGCGAGGGCGGGCGTTTCCACCAAGCCCGCCGACGGTGTTGCGGTTCGCCTATACCTGCGTTCGGGCGAATCAAAGCGAGCGCCCGATTGCCGCGCAGAGTCGTCTGGAGCACCCGCGGTCAGCAAGGCGAGCGAGTGTCCGTATCGGGGAAGTCTTGGCTAAGACCACGGGGCTGCGGTGGCCTTCTCGTTCCGCCTAAGCCGCAACGCTTCTGAGCCGTCGGCAAACAACGCGACACCCTCTGGCGCACACAGATCACACGCGCTGGCTCTGCTCGATCAGGCGTTTGAGTTCCAACAGTTCGTCGTCCACGTCGCCTGGCGTTTGCACCGTCTCGGCCACGATATCGCGCAAGACCTTGCGGAAGCGCCGCTTCGCGGTGTGTATCAGATTGGAGACGGCCTCTGGTCCGGCCATGCCCAGCCGGGCGGCGAGCGTTTCCAGAGTGATCGGACGCGTGTTGCGGAGCGTGGGCGAGGCGACGTTCGCATCGAACGCCGCCCAGTGATTGGCCATGCCGTCGGCTCGCAGGCCATCCTCAAGTTCGGCCAACGCTCTTTCAATGATCGCGCTGGCCCACTGACGGTCGAAGAGCCGGTCGAGTTCTGCCTCTGGCCGAGCGGGAAGGTCGTCGAGTGTGGGGCCGTCGGCGCTCTGGCCAGTCAGTTCAAGATGCCCGCGAAGTCGGCCACGAGAGACGCGATGGCGGTCGATCAGAAAGTTCTTGAGCGCGTGCCGAAGAAAGCCCCTGAAGCGGCCGCGCTCGGGGTCGGCCTTGCCCAGAAGGTTCCGCTCGAGCACCACCGTGGTCAGAAAGTCTTGCGTGAGGTCAGAAGCGTCGTGCTGGCCATAGCCGTGCCGCCGAATCACCGCGTAGACGGGTGCCCAGTAAAGACGCAGCAGACGCTCCAGCGCCGGCCGATCGGCGCGGGCTTCCACGATCATGCCCCAACTGGTGGTCGCGAAACCGGCGTTGGTGTGGCTTGGGTCCAGTGTGGGCCTGCTCAGGGGCGGTTGGGGCCGTTTGGGGCCGGTGAGATCGGAGCTTGCAAGTGTCGCGGGGCGAGTGTTACGGCGTTTAGAGCGTGAAGAGGTGGCGGGATAAAGTGGCTGCGACGATGCACCGACCGTCGAGGCAGATTACGCTTCAAGGCCCTGTCGGGTTGCGAATCAGATCACTCTCGGAGCATTGAGATTGCCCAGTCGCCGCACTTCTCGCACAGCACGCCGCTCAGACAAGTCGACTTTCGGCATGGTCCATGTTGGTGCTCTGCCCGGCACGCCCAAGGCTCGGCTGAGCGTCCAGCAACTGATCGAGCGGGCCGTGGCCGACGCAAAGACCCTGGCCAAAGCCGGGTTCGACGGCCTGATCGTCGAAAACATGCACGATGCGCCCTATGTGCAAGGGCCACATTCGCCCGAGACTGTGGCGGTGATGACCCGCGTCGCAGCGGCGGTGCGAGAGGCGATTCCCGTCAAAGCCATGCCGCGGATGGGCGTGCAGATTCTCAGCGGCGGAAACAAGGAAGCCCTGGGCGTTGCGCTCGCGAGCGGGCTGGATTTCATCAGGTGCGAGAACTTTGTGTTTTCCCACGTGGCCGACGAGGGGCTTCTCGAGCGGGCCGAGGCCGGGCCGCTGCTGCGATATCGGCGGGCTATCGGCGCCGATGGGGCAGCGCCGCAGCGACGGCGGATCGCGGTGCTCTGTGACATCAAAAAGAAGCACGCCTCGCACGCCATTACCGCAGACGTCTCTCTCGCGGAAACGGCGAAGGCCGCAATGTTTTTCGGCGCAGATGGCCTGATCGTCAGCGGCAGCGCGACGGGTGAGCCGACGAGCCTCCTCGATCTGGCCGAGGCCCGTAGCGCCTCAGAATTGCCGCTGTGGGTGGGTTCGGGAGTGACGGTCCAAAACGCTGCCGCGATGTTAGAAGTTGCCGATGGGCTGATCGTGGGCAGTTCGATCAAGCGAGGCGGGGTGTGGACAGGGGCAGTCGACGCTCAACGGGCTTTGGCCGTGATTCGGGCGGTGCGGGCGGTGCGGGGCTAAGACAAAGGCATAGGAACGCCAACGACTCCGCCCGCGAGCGATGAGCCGACCCACGGCCGTTCTCACCGATGCTGGCGGCTCTCTACTCTCCGCCATGTCTCGAGTTCCGCCAAGACCCGCGAACATGCCCAACAAGCCAACCGAGTCAACCGAGCCAGCCAACTCAGCCAATCTGGCCGTGCCCGCTATGCGCAGCGGGCCGCGCGTTCGCGACAACCCTCTGACGCGCAGCACCGCTGGGCTGATCGGCATCGCTGTGCTCGGGTCCATCCTGCTGGCGTGCTTCGCCTCAGTGGGCTACACGTTTGGCACGGCCGAGGCCGACCCCGTGGCGGGCACCGCCGAGTCTGTTCGCTACGACTTTCAGGACCGCAATGCGCGCCAAATCCCGCCGACGTGGGCGTGGTCGAGTCTCGATGAAGCATCGCTGCTGAAGGCCGACACGTATCAGCAGCGAATCCAAGCCTGGGCCGTGCGAGAGGCCGTGGTGAAGGACGCGCGCAGGATCAACAACGACACGTCACAGTCGATCACCGCCGATCAACTCATCGAGGGCGGCCGCGAACCGACCCAAGAACAGATCGAGCGTTCGCGGCCTTTCTTTGCTCTGGGCACCGATATTCTGGGCCGCAGTTTGCTCATCCGATGCCTGGCGGGTGGGGCGATCTCGCTCGGAATCGGCATCTCCGCCGCGATGATCAGCGTCTTTCTGGGCACGCTCTATGGATCAATCGCGGGCTATGTGGGCGGGCGAACCGACGCGCTGATGATGCGTGTGGTAGATGTGCTCTATGGCTTGCCGTACATTCTGCTCGTGGTGTTGCTTGCGGTCGCGGCCGAATCATTGGTCGACGAGTACATCGGGCGGTCGGGCGCGAGAGCGAGTTGGAAGGTCCAGCAGGTTCGAGAGTTCCCGCCCAGCGAACTCGCAGCGCAGACCGACTCGGTCTCCGTGACCGACGCAAGGCGGTGGTTGCGCGAGCACACCGACCTCGACCAGACGCTCACGGCGCAGGCCGCGAAGGTGTACCCGGAACGGCCCGTCAGTGAGAGCCGTCGAAGGCAGTTAGACCTGTTGACGCTCTTGGTCGCGATCGGCGGCGTCAGTTGGCTCACCATGGCACGGGTAGTGCGCGGGCAGGTGTTGAGCCTGAAGAATCAGCCGTTCATGGAAGCCGCACGGGCGATGGGTGTTCCGGTGACGGGGCAGTTTTTGCGACATCTGTTGCCGAATCTGGTCGGCCCGATCGTGGTTTACGCCACGTTGACCGTGCCGCAGGCCGTGCTTCAGGAGAGTTTCCTGAGTTTCCTTGGAATTGGTGTTCGCCCGCCTGTGCCCAGTTGGGGCAATCTCGCGGCCGATGCGCTCGTGGAACTCAACCCGTTTGAGTCAAACTGGTGGCTTCTGCTCTTTCCATGCCTGCTGCTGGCCATCACGCTCCTGGCGCTCAACTTTGTTGGGGAGGGGCTGCGCGAGGCGCTTGACCCGAAGCGCTCGAGATAGGAGAAGCGCTGGGAGCCGGGTGGGTGGTTGGATACGCGGCGGGAAAGTCTGTACCATGCCCACCGGACTTCGCGCAGGGGCCCACGTGTTCGGCCCAGTTGTTGGGGCCGGTTGATAGGACCGGTCGTTCGTGACGAGGCCGGGGCGGCGTGGCTCGCTTCTGGTCTGGGGAATTGGGGTTGGTCGGCTTTCCGTTCGCGCTCCTCAGGCATCCACTATGCAGAACCGCTTCGTCTTCAAGGACTTCGTCTTTCTTGTCGTTCTCATCGGCGTGGGTGTGCTCGTGCTGCTCAGCATGAGCCAGCGCGATCGGCTGTGGAACCGGCTCGACGAGATTGGCCGCAAGATGGAGCAGGTTGAACGGAGTGTGGCGCTGGTTCAGGCCAAACTTGACGCGGGCGTTGCCTTCGTCGGCGGCAGTGGGGGGGGCGGGGGCGGCGGAACGGGCAACGCTCGAGACGAGTCGTGGGCCAGGCCAAACTTCGAGATCAAGTGGCAGCCAGATGTCGGCTTCGCCACAGATCCCCGGAATGACCCGGGATTTCAGGTCGGCGGCGAGTTCACCGAAATCTACGAGGCCCAGTTGGCCCGGTTGACACCAAACATCGCCTCTGATGTTTACGCACGCCGCATCCACGAGTTTGTGATGGGCACGCTGGGCAAGTATGACCCCGAGACCCTGAAGATGAAAGGCGATCTCGCGGAGGCGTGGCAGGTCGACCCCGAAGGTCTTTGGTTGCGGGCAAGGCTGCGCGGCAACGCCAGGTTCAGCGACGGCAAGCCCGTCACCGCAGAGGACGTGCGCTGGTCCTATCACGATTATCTGATGAACGAGCAGATCGAGGCCGAGCGAGCTCGGTCCATCTATCGCGACAGCATCAAGAAGGTCACGGCGATCGATGATCGGACCGTTGAGTTCGAGTTCTTTGAGCCGCTGTTCAGCAACACGGACAACGCACTGAACATGTGGGTGTTGCCCAAGCACATCTACGCAGGCTTCGAGCCGGGAGAGATCAATCGCGGCACGGGCCTGATGGTGGGTTCTGGTCCGTTCCGGTTGAAAAACTTTGACCCGTCGAACCAGTGGCGACCGCCCGCTGACGTGGTGCTGGAGCGCAACGAACAGTATTGGGGCACCAAGCCGCCGCTCGCGGGGCTGCGGTTCCAGTCGATCAACGAGGAGGTTGCGCGGCTCAACGCGTTCAAGAAGGGCGAGGGCGACATGATCACGCCCGCCTCTGCCCAGTTCATCTCGATGAAGAACGATCCGGACTGGCGTGAGAAGGCCCAGTATCTGCAGTGGGTCAACATGCGGTCCGGTTACAGTTTCATTGCGTGGAACTGCGGCGAGCGCAACGGCCGGTTGACACCGTTTCACGATCAGCGAGTGCGGATGGCCATGACGCACTCCATCGACCGTGAAAAAATGATCCGCGATATCTGGAAAGGAGTCGGAACGGTCGCCAAGGGCAATCAGCCGCTCAACTCCCCCGGCTCAAACCCCGACGTGCAGCCGTGGCCTTACGACCCCGTGAAGGCCAAGGCACTCTTCAAAGAGGCCGGCTGGGAAGACCGCGACGGCAACGGCGTGCTGGAAGACCGCAACGGCAACGAGTTCGAGTTTGAGTTCTCCTACGCCAGTGGCGGCGAGATCGCCGAGAAGATCGCGCGCTTTGTTGCCGATTCCTGCATCGCCATGGGCATTCGCGTTCGTATCCGTGGTGCCGACTGGTCGGTCTATCAGGACTACATGAAACTGCGAGACTTTGACGCCATCACGCTGGGCTGGGGTGCGAGCGCTCCTGAGAGCGACCCGAAGCAGATCTTCCACTCCGACTCGATCAAGAATCAGGGCGACAACTTTGCACAGTGGGCCAGCCCCGAGGCCGACCGTCTGATCGACGCGGGCCGCCGCGAGATCGACGACGACAAGCGGTTTGCCATCTGGCGCCAACTCGAGGCCGTCTTGCACGAGGGTCAGCCCTACACGTTCGTTCGCGTGCCGCCGTGGACCCGCATCGTGGGCAAGAACATCGGCAACGTGCAGACCTATCCGAAGGGATTGGAGCATCCCGAGTTTTTCCGCGCTGGGCCGGTTGCGCCATCGCCGGGTCTCTGACTCTCGACCACCGCGAGCAGCGCGGGGGCCGCGGGGGGCACGCGAGGCTATGCGAGAAGGCCCGTGAGCCGCGCGAGCATTGTCCTACAGCGGGTCGATCTGCTGGTTGAAGTCGTCGGGGCGTTCGCCACAAGAGCGTAAACAATGGTCAGTTACATTCTTCGACGAGTCTTGCTCATGATCCCGACGTTGTTCGGGATCACGCTGCTCGTTTTCATGCTCATCGCGGCGTCGCCGGGCGGCATTGGCGCTGGCCTGCTCGTGAGCGGCGGTGCGATGCAATCGCAGAACGCCATCGCGATTCAGAAGGCCAAACTTGAGGATCGATACGGCCTGAACGAACCCGCCATCGTGCAGTATGGTCGCTGGCTTCGGCGGGTAAGCCCGATCAAGTTTGGCCCGCAAGACCTGGTCAATCGCAACGGCGAGGTGCTGGCACGGCCCCGGCCGATCCCCGAGCCTGCCCTCTGGCCGTGGTTTGCGCCTTCGCTCGCAAAGCCCGACTCGGCGCTCCGCGAAGAGTCTCGCAAGTTGGTTGAGGCGGCCCAGCCCGAGGACCAACTGGTGCTCTTTCGGCGTGCGGCCAGTCGCTATGTTGGCGCTCGCGCCGAGTACATCGCTTCGCAAGCGGTGCTGAGCGATGCCATCAGGCGATACGCAGAAGAAACGGGCGACGCGTCGCTCTTAACCAGCAAGCGCAAGCCTCGGCTGAGCCGGATCGAGCGGAGCGAACCACAGAAGTCGCTCCCGTCATTCGCTGAGGTTCAGACGCTGGCCCTAAAGGCCATCACGACCTATGGCGACGCCGCCGCCGAGCGCGAGTCGTACATCGGCGCGATCGACGCGGCACCCTTGCCCCGCACCGGCCTTCCGATCATTCCCGGGGTGATCAACATCGGATGGCCCGACATGGGTGTGGCGTTCAGCCGTGGTCGGCCAGTCTCCGAACTCATCGGTGAAGCACTGCCCGTCACCATCCTCTTGAACCTGATCGCGACGCCGATCATCTACTTCATCGCGATTCCCAGCGGCATGTTGGCGGCGTCGCGCAAAGGCTCGCTGGCCGACGTTGGGCTTGGCGGCCTGTTTCTGGCGCTCTTCAGCGTGCCGTCGGTGCTGGCCGGCGTGCTGGCGTTGGGCTTCTTGTCAAGCCCCGACTATCTCAACGGCTTTCCCACCGCCGGGTTGCACTCCAAAGCCGCCGACTCGATGCGATTCTTGCCCGGCACGGACGCGAGCGGTGCTTTCACGCGTGGCTGGCTGCTGGACCACGTCTGGCACATCGTGCTGCCGGTGTCGTGCCTGGTCTACGGCGGGTTCGCGGTGCTGAGCAAGCAGACCCGCGCGGCGATGCTCGAAAACTTCAACGCCGATTACGTTCGCACGGCCAAGGCCAAGGGCGTCTCGGCCAAGGACGTCATCTTCCGGCACGTCTTTCGCAACTCGCTGCTGCCGCTCATCACAATGTTTGTGACGATTTTCCCGGCAATGCTCGCGGGCTCGGTCGTGATCGAGCGAATTTTCTCGGTGCCGGGGATGGGCTACTTGCTCATTGAAGCGATCAACCTGCGTGATCGAGAGTTGATTCTGGCCAACACCGCAATGATCGCGGTGGTGAATCTGCTTGCGCTCTTGCTCGCCGACATTCTTTATGCACTGGCCGATCCGAGGATCACGTACAAGTAGCCGCACTCGGTTGTTGCCCCGATGTCTGCCCGAATGACTGGTTGTATGAGTTTGTTGTTGCTTGGCTTTGTTTGAGACTCGCTCCACGATGACCCCCAACGACCCTTCCAACTTCGCACCCTCTACCGCGGGCAACGCCGCGGCATCCGGCTCGGTCACCGGCGTGCAACTCACGCGCGGCATCGGCGTGCAGCCAGCCAAGGGCTTCTGGGCCGATGCTTGGAGTCAGGTGCTGAAGCGACCCGCTGCGCTCGTGGCACTGGTGTGGCTGGCGATCGTGGCCTTCTTCGGCGTCTTTGCTCCGGTGTTGGCCAGCGGGCACCCGCTCTGGATGCGTGTGACCGACGCCAGCGGCGGAGGCACTTCGTACAGCCCGCTCTGGCTGAACCTGCGCACGCTGGACCTCATCTTGCTAGCACTCGTGCCGTTGGGACTCGTGTCCATCGCGCTCGCAGGAAGATGGGGAAGTGGGCAGACACCAACGGCTTCGAGCCGCGGCGAGCCTGACCAAACCGAAGCAGTTGTGCGGCTCACGCCCGAGCAGGCACGCGGAAAGGCTCGAACGTCAAGACTGCGCGAGTTTGTGGTGGCCCTGTTTCTGGCCGTGGTGGTGCTGGCGGTTTCGGGCGTGATTCAGGGCCGCCTTGAGGAGTCCGCGCGGCAGGCAGCGCGGGCATCCATCACGCCCCGCACCGACGCGATTCCAAACGCGGACTCAAGCACCCTCAACCAAGCCGACAGCCCGGAAGCGCCCGTTCGCGTTCGGGCATTCGCGCGCCGGCCCTACGCCGGCTTTGTTGTTGGGGGTGCAGTGGCGGCGGCGGTCGCGCTCGGCGCACTGTTCATTCCGTTCGCACCCTTTCGACGCCGATTGGGCGTCGTGGTCGTCGCGTGCGTGGTGGCGGGAGGAGCGGTTGGGCTGCGATGGAACCCGCCGCTCGAGCAGTTTGATTACACCCGGCGGGAGATGCTGGGCGAAGTGGCCGCGACGTACACACTGATCCCGTGGTCGCCGTCGCAGCGATACTCAGACCTCTCACGATTGCGGCCAATGACGTCGTTCGGCGTTGCTCGCGAAATGCAGCCGCCGGCATCGACCTCCGCCCCGGCGGGTCGCGTCTTTGTCATGGGCACCGATGCGTTCGGCGCTGACGTGCTGACACAGATTCTGCACGCCTGCCGCTTGTCCATCTCGATCGGCGTGGTCTCTACCGTGATCGCGCTCTTGATCGGTGTGACGATGGGCGCGTTGATGGGCTATTTCGGCGGATGGGTCGATCTGGTGCTCTATCGCGTGGTCGAGATATTCATGGCCGTGCCGGTGCTGTTCTTGCTCATCGTCGCCGTGGCCGTTCTGCCCGACGAGTTCAAGACGACCTACGTCATCATGGCCATCATCGGATGTTTCACGTGGACGGGCATGGCCCGCTTCACACGAGCCGAGTTTCTCAAACTCCGAAATCAGGACTTCGTACAGGCGGCGCAGGCGGCGGGCCTGCCGCTGCGCTCGATTCTCTTCAAGCACATGCTCCCCAACGGCGTAGCGCCGGTGCTTGTCGATACAAGTTTCGCCGTGGCCGCGGCGATCTCCATCGAGGCCGTGCTCAGTTATCTCGGCCTGGGCCCCGTCGATAGCCCGTCGTGGGGCAAACTGCTCTCGAGCGCCATCAGTTCTGAGGGCGAGTTCAAGTGGTGGCTGGCCACCTTTCCGGGCGCTGCGATCTTTCTCACGGTGCTCGCGTACAACCTGATCGGCGAAGCGCTGCGCGACGCCATCGATCCGAAACTGAAGAAGGCGAGGGTCTGAGGCATGGACGTTCTTGCATCGCCCGTGCTCCCGCGGCCGCAGATTCGCTTTGACCGAGCAAGGACCAACGCATGAGCACCGTTTCTATGCCAAACGCTCGTGCGGGTGAGGCTTCTGCGGCGAAGGTCGCCAGTGGTCGCAAGGTGCACCACCGACTCGACGAAACACAACCGCTGCTGCGAGTCAGTGATCTTGCGGTGAGTTTCGACAACGGCGCTGGCCCTCGCATTCAGGCAGTCGACGGCGTGCGCATGTGCGTCTATCCGCGGCAGACCCTTGCCGTGGTGGGCGAATCAGGCTGCGG
>JBGSRG010000511.1:0-5642 GCA_041737685.1 Phycisphaerales bacterium
GCCCGCCCGTGGGCGAACGTGGCGAGACGAGTCACCCAGCACTCACCAAGAGTCCTCAGACGTTCTTGCCGACGACCAGGAGCGCCCCCATCACGGCCTGCGCGAACGAGAACGCAGACTGGGCGGCGAGCAGGCCGCAGATCGCCCGCCACGATGTAAGTTGGCGACGAAACCACAGAACCGGAATCACCGCGGCTCCCACCCACACGAGCATGAACAGCACGATGAGTACCTCCTCAGGTGGAGAACCAAAGAGCGCCAGGATCATCAGGGGGAACAACGTGATGCCGCCAAAGAAGAAGAACGCCTCGGTCGCCTGGTCAAGCGCCGAGCGCAAGAGCATGATGCCCAGCAGCGGCCAGGGCAGCATAACGGCAAGTGACCCAAAGCACAATGTCAGGGCGCGCCAGAGAAATCCCACCTTCGATAGAGGATGCCGACGGCTGAGATCGATGGGCCCGGGATGCGTCGGCGGCGCGACTGAGGGGACACCCGGCTGCCTGTTGTCGTGGTCAGGGTCGCTCACTTGTCAACTTGTTGCGGGAGAGGCTTGCCCTCCTTGTCTGTCCCCGCCGTGGGGTTCTTGTTATCGAGCGCCATCGCCTCGCGGATCGCGTCGGTCAGCCTCCGCAGCTTTTCGACTTCGTACGTCGGCTTCGGCTGGTTCTTGAACTTCGGCTGCATCGTGATCTGTGGCTCTGAAAGCGTGCCGTTCTTCCAGATCGCCGCGACGGTCGCGGCGTGTTGAACGGGACCCGACGCCTCGCCGAACCACACGGGCTTGGTGATCTCGACGGAGTCCTGCGTCCGGATCAGCGTGTAGACCTCGGCATAATGCGGATCGAAGATGTACAGACGCTCCGCGTCGCGGAACAAGACGAAACCCCACCCGCCCGCAGCGAGTTCGGTCACTTTCTGGAGCGTGGCCGCGTCGGCGCCCACAATGGGAAGCGCGCGTGTGCTGACGTAGGCGCCGTTCTTGTCTGTGAAAACGTGATTGTGGAGAAGCCGGAAGCTCCCCGCATCGAAGTTTGCCAACCGTGTTTCACCGGACCATACGTGTTGCGCATCGGCGGCGTAAGGGGCGTCGTTCCCGAAGGTCCGGAACGTGTTCACATCGGAGTCTTTGAGTCTGGTCGTGCACCAGTACACATGCCTCGCGTCGCGGTAGAACCCCTGTTCTAGGTGCCGGAACGTCTCTGGGTCAGCACCGTCAAGTCGCGTGAACTGGTAGTAGACGTTGCGGCGATCTCTCCAGACCCACCCCGGATTGACTACTTGCGCTGTCGCCGCATCGGCGCCCTTGATCGGTACGTCGGTGCGCCAGACACGCTTGGCATCCTTTGCAAGGCTGAAGTCCATGACCGCGAAGGTCGCGGGATCGGCGTCTGGAATCTCAACGACCCAGAACCGGCCGGGGCTGATCCACTTGAAATAGACCTTGTTCTTGTCCTTGGTGTACTCCTCGCTGAGCGCGACGAAGGTTGCGGCATCCACGTCGTTGGCAAGGATGATGCGGCGGCCGAGCCCCCGCTGAAACTTCTTCAGGGTCTCTCGGCCGGCCTGATCGATCCGTTCCCCTTTGAAATGGATGTGGTCACCCTGTCGCGAATACCCGTGCCCGAGTGACCACTCTCCTGGTTGCCCGATCCTGGTGGAGGCCTCGGGTGATGTCGGCGGAGCGTCGTCAGCAGCGACGTGGAGCGAAACGCCATCGCCTTGGAAGAAGACAACGCTGAGGACAAGGACGCTCAGGACTGAGAGTGCCGCCATGATGGATACTCCGATTTTGCTTCGCACGTGCGAAAATCGCGGTTCGTCACTCGTGTCGGCCTCGCGTTAGTTCACTGACGGCATTCTCGGGAGCTGCGTCACCGTCCGTTGTTGAGCCTGAATCAGGCATCCCTAGGCAATGACGTTAATCGCAGCGAACAGTCCCGATGCAGAGCCCCCTGCCACTTCGCGCAATCTTCACAGTCCAGGGCCAGAGGGCTCGCACAAGCCTCCGCAGGGCCGCTCCGCGTCGTCAACGTCCCTGCTGAGCCTGCCGGACATTCGTACGCCCGTGGCATGTCTCCGGGACTCTTTGTAGAGGTTCGTCAGACCACCTGGCTTGTTCCATTCCAGTAACCTTCGACCTGTCCTTATAGGGCAGGTCACTGTGTTTTTGGCGTGGCCTAGGCGGATCGGGTTCGTTCGGAAGAAGGCCCGCGAGGCTGGAGTTTAAGACCAGAACCCCCGTCTTGCTCGCCGGGTCGATCTCTCGACTCCGCCAACTCCCGTCGCCAATCCCCGCCCCCTATCCCATCCCCCTTGCCCGCCTAACATCCGTTCCCCCAAACGCTCCGCGCCCGCCACCTAGCGGGCAATCGGCGGCGGTCTATTGTCCTTTCGCCGGAGTTTTCTTCGATGCAACCATCATTTCGAATCAGCCATGGCCGTTCCCGACGCCGCCGGTCGCACCACGCACTGATCGGTGCCATCCCCGGCGTCTGCCCGCTCAGCGGCATGCCCAAGGCCCACCACCGCGCTTGCGTGCAATCGGGTTACGTTCGTCCCGGCCTGACGATCATCCTGCCCAAGTACGGCATCGGCATCGACAAGCGCAAGTAATCAGGCCCCGATTCCCGAAGTCCTCCCTCCCGCCCCCCCGGGCCCTTCCATCCGCCCACCCGTGTCGATGAACTCCAGAGGAATCGCCGATGCGCATCGCGGTCGATGTGATGGGGGGCGATCACGCTCCCGATGCGGTCGTTCGCGGCGCTCTCGACGCGCTGCCACTTCTTGCCGACAACGATGAACTGGTACTCGTTGGCGATCAGCGCGACATCGAAGAATTACTCAGCGAGCGAGGCACGTCTGACCGCCGCCTTCGCGTTGTTCCCACAACTCAGATCATTGCTATGGACGAGTCGCCCGCGAAGGCGGTTCGCGGCAAGCCCGACTCGTCGATCGTGCGATTGATGCTGCTCGGCTCAGCGCGCAGCGAACTGCCCTGCGACGTAGTGATCTCCGCTGGCAACACGGGCGCTTGCGTTGCCGCGGCGACCATGCACATGCGCCGACTGCCGCACGTTCATCGTCCGGGCATCGCCGTGGCCATTCCCGCCTTTCAAGGCGCTCTGGTGCTGTGCGATGCCGGCGGCAACCCGCTGCCACGGCCGACCCATCTCTGGCAGTACGGCCTGATGTCCGAGGTCTTTGCGGTCCAGCAGTTGGGCATCGCCTCGCCCCGCATCGGGCTGATGAACATCGGTTCCGAGGAGGGAAAGGGCACCGAACTCATCCAGTCAACGCACGAGCTGCTCAAGCGCACACCCAGCCTGAACTACGTCGGCTACGTAGAAGGTCGCGACCTCTTCGACGGTGTCGTCGACGTGGTGATCACCGACGGATTCGTGGGCAACACGCTGCTAAAGATGGCCGAAGGCTTGGCCAAGGGCCTGTTCAAAGCCATCGCGCACGAGATTTTTACGCGAGCGCCCGACCTGGGCATGCAACTCGAACCCGTCTTCAAAGACATCCACAAGCAGAACGACTATCACGAGTACGGCGGCGCTCCGCTGCTGGGCATCAATGGAACGTGCGTGATCCTGCACGGGTCGAGCGAAGCGCGAACCGTCAAGGCGGCGATCCGCAACGCCAAGTCATACGTCAGCCACCATATGAACCAGGCTATCGTGGCCCGGCTTGAGTCGGTGGCTCACATCAGCACGCTCGAACGGGAGACCGCTTGAATCTTCAGGTCTTGAAAGAGCAGGCCTGATCGCGTTTGCCCGGTCCAGCCAAAGCCCATATCAGCCAAAGCCCATATCAGCCAAAGCCCGGCACCCTCAAATCCCAGAACAGCAAGGCCCATCGCCGCCTACATCTGCCACAGGCTCGAGCCCCACGTCAGCCCGCCGCCAAAGGCCACAAACATCACCTTCATCCCGGGCTTGATCCGCCCCGACGCACGCAGTTCGTGCAAGCACAGCGGCACGCTGGCACCCACCGTGTTGCCATAGCGGTCGATGTTGATGTACAACTTGTCCTCGCTCAGACCAAACCGCTCACGGGCCGCCTGCAAAATGCGAGCGTTGGATTGGTGGCACACAAACATGCCAATGTCCGACGCCTCCAGCCCCGCCTTGTGCAGCGTCTGCTCGATCACTTCAGGAAACGTGCCCACTGCGAACTTGAACACCGTCGCACCGTTCATCTGCACAAAGTTCCGCTTCGCGTCGTCCGGCGGCGTGGCCTCTGGAAAGTCTCGATCCTTGATCGGAACATAAATGTCCTTCCAGCCCGTTCCGTCAGAGTGCATGCTCTGCGCAACCACGCCCAACTCCGCGTTGTCGTCGGCCGTCAACACCGCCGCGCCCGCCGCATCACCAAAGATGATCGACGTGCCGCGCCCCGCTGTCGAATAGTCCATGTGTACGCTGACCGTGTCAGCGCCAACAAGCCCGATTCGGCGATACGCGCCCGAACGGATCAGCGAATCCGCAACGTTCAGGCCATACACAAACCCCGAGCACGCCGCCGACAAGTCCCACGCACCCGCATACCCCGCCCCAACCGCCGCCGCCACCCGGCACGCCGTGGGCGGACAGGGCATCTCGGGCGTCATCGTTGCCACCAGCACAAGGTCCAGCGTCGCCGGATCGATCTTTCCGTCCGCACAGGCGTTCCGCAGCGCCTGGGTGCTCAGGGTCCACGTGCTCTCTCCCTTGCTCTCGTCCACCACGTACCGCTGCCGGATCCCCGTCCGCTGAACGATCCACTCGTCCGAGGTGTCCATCATTTTCTCGAGATCGGCGTTGCTCAGCGACCTCGACGGCAACGCCAAGCCCGTGCCCGCCAGCCGAACGCCGATCACGCGCTGGGCTGATCGAGCACCAGCCGCACCAAAGCCGCCAGCACTGGTGGACGGCGTGTGCCGAGTCACAGGCTTCGCGCCGACCGGCAGGTTTTTTTCGAGGTTGTCCGAGTTTGGCACACTCATGGAGTCTCCTGCGGGCTGCGTTCGTCGCCAAGCAACCACCCCGAGACCGCCAAGCACGCCGCCGTGCCCGCGATCATGCCCTCCACCGTTCCCAGCAGCATGCCCGCCCGTATGTTAGTGCGCCCCCTGCACGAGCAGTGTCCAATGCCCCAAGCAGCCCGCCAGACAGCAGGCGGACAGCCGGACCGAAGGCCCACGTTGCAACTCCGCCCCGCCGCCCCAACCCGTTCTAAACTGTTGATCATGCCCTCCGCTCAACCAGCCCACCAACACTCCTCCTCCGTTCGCCGCGTTGTGCTTTGCCCAGGGCAAGGTGCGCAGGCCATCGGCATGGGTCAGGCGTGGGCCGCCACATCCTCAGAAGCCCGCACCGTGTTTGACACCGCCGACTCGGTGCTCGCCGGTCGGCTGGGCGCACCCCTCTCGCAGATTTGCTTCAGTGGGCCCGCCGAGCGACTCAACCAGACGGACGTCTCTCAGCCCGCGATCTACACCGCCAGCGTCGCCTGTTGGCGCGGACTGCAAGACGATTGGCAAGCCGATGCCAGCAGCGTGCCCACCGCGGCTCAGGCAGGCGTGGTCGCCACCGCCGGGCTTTCGCTCGGCGAATACACCGCTCTGCATCTGGCCGGCGTCTTCTCCTTTGAGGACGGCC
>JBGSRG010000532.1:0-4105 GCA_041737685.1 Phycisphaerales bacterium
CCCCCCACCCCCACCTCGTCATCGGCAAGGTTCGTAGACTGGTTCACCTTGAAGCGAATTGACCTACACACGCACATCTTGCCGGAACCTTCAAAATGGCCGGATTGGACGGCCAAGTCGGGCTATGCAGGATGGATCGAACTCGCCGCCGATCCGGGCAAGGGCGATGGCTCGGGACCGGGCGCATGTACGTGCGCAAACATGCAACGGTCGGAGTCTGACGGCACTCGAACGTTCTTTCGACGCGTCGAATCCAATTGCTGGGATCTGGCGGCTCGGGCGAAGGAAATGAACGAACTTGACGTCACGGTTCAGGTCCTCTCAACGGTGCCCGCGATGTTCAGTTACTGGGCCAAGCCCGCGGATGCTCTGAGCGTGGCTCAGTGGCTCAACGATGACCTCGCGGCGGTCTGCGCCGCAGCGCCGGAGCGGTTTGTGGGCCTGGCGACCGTGCCTATGCAGTCGCCAGACTTGGCCATACGCGAGTTGGAACGCTGCGTGGCTGATCTGAAAGTGCCGGGGATCCAGATCGGGACCAACGTCAATGGCAAGAATCTGGACGACGAGAGCGTGGTCGCGGTGCTTAAGGCCGCCGAGCGTTTGGGCGCGTGCGTTTTCATCCATCCTTGGGACATGCTGGGACGCGACCGGATGGAAAGATACTGGGCACCGTGGCTAGTCGGCATGCCCGCCGAGACGGCGCTGGCGATGTGCGCGGTGCTGATGGGCGGCGTGCTAGACCGGCTGCCCAAACTGCGTCTGTGCTTCGCACACGGCGGGGGAAGTTTCCCAGGAACGCTGGGGCGTATTGAGCATGGATTTGAGGCCCGGCCAGACCTGTGCCAAGTTCGCACGCAGCGCTCGCCTCGTTCGTATCTTGCGCACGTACATGGGTTAGGGCCGGCCACGCCGGCTCGGGTCTATGTTGATTCGCTGACGCACGATGCCGATGCGCTGCGACAGTTGATCAAGTTGTTCTCGGCCGAACGGGTCGCCCTTGGCAGCGACTATCCCTTTCCGCTGGGCGAGGCCCGGCCGGGGGAGATGATCTTGGGCATGCGTGATCTGCCCGCAGCGGTGCGTTCCAGACTGCTCTGGGGCACCGCGAAGGAGTTTCTTGGCGACGCGATCACGCTTTGAGCCCCTCCCCCCTCCCCGCCCGGCGGGGCCGTGGTCGCGTATGGTGTGGTGATATGCTTTGTGTGAACAGGGCTGTGAAAGCCGCTACAAAAGTGCTTGTGGGTGAACTTCCATATCAGGCGGACGAAGCCTACGCCGCGTCGCTCGACGACCGCGATGCGCTGGCCGCATTTCGCGCCGAGTTCAACCTTCCACCCTCACCTGCGCACCGCGACGGGCGGGCATCGCTGTACCTCTGCGGGAACTCGCTGGGACTTCAACCCAAAGCGGCGCGAGAGGCCGTGCTGGAAGAACTGGACGACTGGGCGCGGCTGGGTGTGGAGGCGCACCACCACGGTAAGTTTCCGTGGCTGAACTATCACGAACTGATGCGAGAGACCGGGGCGCGGCTGGTGGGTGCTGAGCCGGGCGAGGTTGTGCTGATGAACTCGCTGACGGTGAATCTGCACCTGATGATGGCGAGTTTCTATCGCCCGACCGACGCTCGACACAAGATCATCATCGAGGACGACGCGTTTCCGTCGGATTCATACGCCGTGGAATCGCACGCTCGTTGGCACGGCCAGAACCCGGTCGAGTCGATCGTTCGGCTGAAGCCGCGCGAGGGCGAGGACTGCCTGCGGACCGAGGACATTCTGAGCGCGATCGAGCGGCACGGGCCGAGCGTGGCGTTGGTGATGCTGGGCGGCGTGAACTACCTGTCAGGTGAGTGGTTCGATATGCCGACGATCACCGAGGCGGGTCATCGCGCAGGCGCAATGGTTGGTTGGGATCTGGCGCACGCCGCGGGCAACGTGCCGATGCACCTGCACGCCTGGAACGTGGACTTCGCGGCCTGGTGCAGTTACAAGTATCTCAACAGCGGTCCCGGCGCAGTCAGCGGCGTGTTTGTTCACGATTCTCACGGACGGGACACCTCGCTCAACCGGTTGGCGGGCTGGTGGGGAAACGACCCGGCAACGCGGTTCGAGATGCGCCCGGGCTTTACGCCCAAAGCCGGGGCCGACGGCTGGCAGCTCTCCAACCCACCGATCCTTTCGCTCGCGCCGGTGCGCGTATCGTTGGACGTCTTTGATCGCGCAACCATGCCGGCCATCCGCGCCAAGAGCCTGCGGCTGACGGGCTATCTCGAGTTTCTGCTCGACAGAATCACAAACGGCGGCGGTCACAGACTGATCGAAGTCATCACTCCGCGCGAGCCCGAGCGCCGGGGTTGCCAGTTGAGCATCGCGGTGGCCGACCGGCCCAAACGTCTGCACGAGGAACTGAAGAAAGAAGGCGTGATCTGCGACTTCCGCGAGCCGAACGTGATCCGGGTTGCACCGACGCCGCTTTACAACACCTTCCACGAGGTCTGGCGGTTTGCACAGATCGTGGAGCGGGTGTTGAAGACGCACTGAAGCGCTTGCGTTGACGCGGTTCGACGGGGCTCTCGCTTATTGAGCGCGCGCTTGGATTCTTGGATAGTGGATCGAACACGAAGTTGCGAAGGTCGCGACGCAGGGCTATGCATGTCGACGGCTTCATCGTCGCAAGGCATGAAGCGCAGGCGGGACGAGTGACGAATCAGCAAATCAGCACAAGACTCCGATCGCACGGTCGCCATCGCTTACTCAATGCGCACCCGCTTTGGTTCACTCCGCTGAGCGGATCGACGTCGCGGCGAGCACCATCACCTTGCCGCGTTCGACATAGGCCTTCTCGATCAGTCTGCCTTCGACGCGTACCCGTCGATCCTCGAAGGCCTTCGCGGTGGGGATCATCCGCGAAACGTCGGTGTCGAGGCGCGTTCCAGCCAACTCACCGTCATCGACTTCCAGCACCCAGCCCGTGCTCTCGCCGCCGATGGCCATGATGCCGCCGCGGAGTGTGCCCGTCCACGCCGCTCCGCCCATCGGATACGGCGGATTGTCCGCTCCGCCGCTGCCACCACCTCCGCCGAGCGGGCCGTTCTGGGCGCAAGCGCACAACAGGCCAAGCAGCCCGATGATGGAAAGCGTGAGGGTCAACATCATCTGATCGCGCATAAGCGTGCTCCGTGAATCGATCACGAAGCGTAGTTCGCGCGGTGGATAGCTAAGCGGGCCGGGCTTGGGCCCGTACCAAGAACGCTCCAGCACGCCCACAAGCCGCACTCAGTCCACCATCGCCCACACGCCGGTCTCGTCGATCCGCTCTGCCGTCAGGGTCGGCCGCATGGCCGATCGTGTGCGAAAGCCGATGGTGAATGTGCCGTCGGTCTTTGGTTCATAGTCCCATGCCACCGCGCCGTTCAGTGGTTGCGGCACACCGGGCAAATGGTCGGGGACAAGATCGTCAAGACTCGCCGGGAGTTTGCCGTGCTGCTGGGCATAGGCCGTGATGACCCGTTGCAGCAGATCGGCGCGTGCCCGAGTCAGCCGGTGCCGTTGCTCGGCGATTCGCGGATTCATCACCCGAGCGATGGGTGCTTGTGCCGCCGCGAGAGTCGCGTTGCGAGCGACGATCACCCCCGCAGCGAGCGCAAAGACACCAAGGGCCGAGAGAAAGAGCAATCTCGCCAGCGGCGGCGGCGAGAGGAACCGATGCTCGCGTCCCACAGGAATTCGAACGCTGAGAAATCTCCGCGATGATCCGCCGGTGCGGATGGAGGCAACGGCGGGCTTGACAGCGCGGGGCACGGCCCTTGTGCAGACGGCAAGAGACGCAACGGGAAGGCTTGTCAGGATCGGAGCATGTGCGTCGTCGATAGCGGGTTTCAGCGGGGTGCTTGGCTCGCTTACGCGAGCCTCTATGGCGTCGGGCTGCCATGCTCGCGACACCGTTGCGGGCGCAAATGCGATTGGCCGAACCCAGTTCGGTGCGAATTTCAGTCGAAGATCGACCGGCCCGCTGGCGGTCTTGGCGGCGGGCACGAGTACAGGCCCCTTGCGACCGGCGGGCTTTGGCAGTGAATGCTGCGTCGTGAGCGGCGCTGCGGACGGCG
>JBGSRG010000542.1:0-4861 GCA_041737685.1 Phycisphaerales bacterium
GGCGCTCTCGCTCCCGTTGCTCCGCACTGCGTTCCCGCGACAACGTGGTCGCGGGCCCACTGAGACGGCGGCGAATCGAGCAGTGCCAGCGTGACGGGCGCGGACCGCTTCAGCCCCCCGCTCACCCACTCCCCTACTGCCGCTCTCAGCGCTTCGACAAACGGACCCGAGTGGATCGCTGCGATGCCCACGTGCGCTGGCAAGTCCGGCGTGAGCCGCAACAACTCCAGCACACTTCCCACGCAATCACCCGGCACAAACTCGCCATCAGAACCCAGATAACGATCGCCACGGTTCAGCGAGAGGTACAAACACTTCGCTGGCAGATGGGAGCCTTCACAGCGGGCGTTCCACTGCGATTGCTCGCCTGACTGAGGCACTTTGGGCGCCGAGTCGGCGCTCTGGGCCTTCAACAATCGCAACTCAAATCCCAGCCCAGCCCCTCTCCCCGCTCCGGCCCCCACTGCTCCCCCACACTCATGCCCCGCCTCCAGAGTTGACTCGGCGGGCGGCAGCGGCACGGGATAGCGAGCATCGGGCTCGAGCCGTCGAAAGTGGGCTCGATAGCCGGCAATCAACTGCCGCGCAGCTACTCGTTGGACAAACTCCGGCGAGAGTCGCTCAATGGGAAGAGCTGGTTGCTCGCGCTCGCAACGCTCGATCACTTCGGCGATCGAACGATCGAGTTCGGCCTCGCCGGTCTGAAACAGCTTGTTGTGCGGGCGCTGGAGCATCAAACGCAGCGTACCCGCTTCGATCAGGGAAGCCGGGGCGCGTTCGACAGGGTGGTCACACCAGGAGTGTGAGGCACAGCAATCTCATTCGGCATCGCCTAGCCGTCGCACAACCCCACGTCGATGAGCCAATCGCTGAGAAACTCAAGCAGGTCGGCCAAATCTACCGAGCCATCGCCCGTCGCATCTGCGACTGCTCCCACAGCGACCACCCCGCCGAGATTCGTCAGCCACGAATCAAGAAACTGCAACAGGTCGGTCAGATCGACGCAGCGGTTCCAGTCGAGGTCCGCTTTGGACGGCTCCACAGCGCCTGCCAGCACGAACGCGATGACTTGGTTGGTCGAGATCGGGTCGCCATCATCGACGACGCCCAGCATCGAACGCTCACCGCTTGGCAGGATCGGGCCCAGAGCCAGCCCCTCAAGGTTGTTCAGATTGCCCTGCCACAACAACTGCTTGGCCACACTGGAAAAGCCGCCGGAGCCGAGCGACGCAAGCGCTTGAACGTCGGTTGCGCTGCTGCCGTCGATCTGGTAAATCCGCGTCCGAAAGAACCCGCCTAGATTGAACGCGAATGATCGCTCCAACGCGAGCAGCCCACCATCGGGAAGCACAACCAGTTCGACCAATCCGCTGCGCGCCCCGTTCACAACGCCGCCGTGCATCGGATCGACCAAGTACGCCCATTGCGGTCCTGCCGTCCAGAGACCGGGACCGCCCTCAAACCGCTGCAACCGCACCATCGTTCCGACGCTGGGTGTTGATGACGGTCCATCGATTTGCAGTGCTTCCTCGTTCCCGGTCCAGACAGTCAGATTGCCGGTTGGCGGCCGTCGAGACGTAGCCGATTCAAGCCCGAAGTTGGGCCGTCGTTGAGCAAAGATCGTTGGCAGCGGCAAGGCTCCTGCTTGCGCTCCCGTCGCCAAATCAATCTCTCGCAAGCCGGGGGTGCTCTCTTCTGCCAGAATTGCCAACTCCGCTGACGCAAGAGCCACACCCTCAAAGTCGCTGAGAGCGCTGAGTGTCAAACCGGCGAGTGTCTGCACCGTTGCCAGCGATCCGTCGGGCAGATAGCGCACCCGAAACCGTACCAGACGGTTCGAGTTATCCATCACGGCCAGATAGTCGTGCTCTCCCTCATCGCCGCCCGCGAGCAGCGCTGGCCCAACGTAAGCCAGCCCGGACAGCCCCGCGATCGCAAACGTGTTGCCTGATTGATCGAGCGACGTTGCCGTCGGAAAGGCCACCGTGCCGCGAAAATGCAAGGTCAGCGGGCCACCCATGACAAACGAAGCAGCGGTCAGCAGCCCCAGAATGAATGCAAGACCTCGGTACACGCTGGCGGAACCTCCATTGATTGCACACGGCATCGGGGCGGCTCGCTCGCGCAAGTTTGGAGCGAGAGGGCGTGTGCCTCGCACTCAAGGAGTTTACCGCGCGAGTCACCGGCATGAGCGGCGATCGCCGCGATCGGCCGACCACCCGTTCCATTTTCAGCCGCCGCACGAGCCCAGTTCGCTGACCCAAGACCCGATGAAGTCCAAAAGGTCCGTGAGGTCTACAGCGTTGTCGGCGTTGCGGTCGCTCGCCAGGTTCGGGCCTGAAAGACCCAGTTCAGCAAGCCACGCCGAGAGGAACTGAAGCAGGTCTGTCAGATCGACTCCGCCCGAGCAGTCAAAGTCACCAAGGCAGGGCGATGTGCAACCGACGATCGGCCCGAGCACGCCGTCGATGCCCACGTTCTGGGCATAGAGGTCGTAATTTCCCGCATCACCGCTCTGAAAGGCAGCCACGATCGGGCCTTGCGTGCTCACGGCACACGACAATCGCGACTTGCCGCCCGAGATGCCCGAGAGTTCGGAAGTCCAAACAAGCGAGCCCGCGAGGTCTACGCGCCCCGCGACCAATCGGGCGTTCTGGAACGACGCGGTCTCGATCCATGCGATCACCGCACCGCTCTGTACCGCGTGGCAACCGACAAACGACGGCTGCATCGCGGTCGTCGGTGCGACCAGTTCGGTGCCGGTGCTGCCCCAGACCAACGTGCCAGTGCTGTCGAACTTCTGGGCAACAACAGAGTTCAGGCTCTGTGAACCCTCATCCGTCTCGGGCCAGGCGAGTGTGTAAGACAGCTCCGCCGCGTCATACGCCGCCGACGCACCGACACGGATGCGACCGGGAGTTGCGCCGGTGCTCGCGACGGGCGCTGCGAACTTGAGTGTGCCATCCGACAATACGTGCTGGATATAGGCGTTTCGCGAGCCACCTGTTTCATACCAGCCGATCACCGCGCCGCCCGCGCCATCAGAAACCAGTGCCGGGAAGTTGCCGTTCTGCACGCTCGACGAATCGAACGCGATGACCGGCGAGCCGCCGTTCCAGGCGGGCGCACCGGTCGAGTCTAAGTTTTGCAGATACAGGTGTTTGGCGCTCGTGATCGGATTCGTGCCGCCCGCCCGAACCCACAGCGCGATCACCGAACCCGACAGCCCCGGCTTGAGGTCGCTCAGCGTCATCGAACGAGACGCCTCGCTCAACACCGTCTCGCTCGCCCAAAGGCCGTTGCCATTGGCGTCCAGTTTCTGAACCGCAACCTGAGACGCTGAGCCTGTTGGCTGAAAGCTCCAGCCCACAAAGATCGAACCATCAGCGCTGGCGGTCAGTCGAGGTTGGTTCTTGCCGGGCAAGCCGCTCGAGAGCGAAACGCCGTTGGCGCCCCAGACCTTCACACCCGCCGGGGTCACACGCTGAGCGGAGATTTGGGCCGTTGCACCAGAAACCGCGCCATCATCCCGATACGCCACGATTGCATCGCCCGAAGCGTGCAACGCGACCGCATAGTCCTGCACGCTGCTGAACTCGCGATCGGCGATCAAAATGCCGTCCGTGCCCCACTGCTTTACGCCCGAGACATCCAAACGCTGCAAGCGCACGTCGTAGCCGCCAGCAGAATTGTCAAACCACGAGATGTAGCAGCCGCCGTCGGCGGTGGGAACGACCTTCGCAAGGACTTGCTCACTCGAAAGCGAAGAGATGGAGAGCGTCGATCCCGAGTCGGTTGCCCATTGACCGCGTGCCAAGCCCGGCAAACAGACGCCCGCGATCAATAACCCTTTCGACCAGTCGAACATTCGCATCCGAGACTCCCAAAATCCAGATCCTTCCCTACACTGCGGCGACAGGCAGTCAGCAGCAAGAAACGTACACTAAATTCGGCTCAAGGCAAGCCTGTTCTCAGATCAGGCCTGAGGAATCTCGGCGATCGCGTTCCCGAGCAACCCATCCCCTATCCTTTCAGACAGTTGAAAATGGAATCGCCAGCCCATCCAACCAGGGTTCAGGTCAGCGGCTGGCTACCAAAGCCCGATCAGATCGCTGCGGCGTTACCGCCACTGTCTCTGGAGGAACGATCGGACGCCACCCAACTGGCGCGGCGCTTGCAGGGTGAACTTCGCGAAGTCATCCGGCTTTTGCCCGAGCCGTCGCGGAACGCCAGTTCGATGTCGCGCTCGCTTGAACTTGATCGAGCGACATGCCAGCGCATCGTGTCCGTTTGCGCGATGGACGATGCTTCTGCCGAGTTGCTTGTCAACCTTCCCGGCGTTCAAGGCGTTCGTCAGTTCATCGCCGCCGTGGCCCGCCGGATCAAGCCGGGAAGCGGCGTTGAAGTGCTTGCATCGGCCAATGCCTCAGCCGATCAGTTCGAGACGGTGCTCGACCGACTCGCAGGTTCGCAGCGTCGGCTAAGAGCCCGCTTTTTGGCCGGCGCTCCAACGCTCGAGTCCGCCGCCTCAATGGGCTTAGAACCGGATGCTCCGGCGGATGACGCGGGACTGCGAGAAACGCTCTTTCGAGCCGCGTCGGCGCTGGTCGGGCGCTGGTCACAACTGACGGTGGATACCCGGCTAGTGTGGCCCGCGCTCAGTGGCCCAGACCAGACCGATGGTGCGCGTATTCGCGGCCTGATCGGGCATGTCGAGGGGCCGTCGTCGGTGCCTTTGGAAACGGGTGAGACCAGTTCGGCCCGTGCTCTGGACGGCAATTCGCCCGCGTTTGTGACGATGGACGCCCGACCCGCCTCGGGTGCCACGCCGCAGTCATTGCTGGTCGATTTTTGCTCTCGC
>JBGSRG010000065.1:0-6666 GCA_041737685.1 Phycisphaerales bacterium
ACGCCCGCCGAAGGCGGCGTATAGAGGCCAGCGCTCGAGTTCGCTCCCGAACCGCCGCTGACGATGCTGACGACGCTTGGGCGTGATCCGCCAGTTAGGCCAACCGGAGCAGCAGCGTTCGGACCAGCACCCGCCGGGGCACCCGGTCCAGCCACCGGTCCAGCGCCTGGTCCAGCCGGGCCGCTCATCTGCGGAGAGATCTCGATCTTGAAAATCATGTCCGTCACGCGGTTACGGATGGACTCCATCATGCCGCTGAACAAGCGCGAACCTTCGCGCTTGTACTCGATGCGCGGGTCTTGCTGGCTGAAGGCTCGGAATCCGATCGAGTCGCGCAGTTGGTCCATCGTGTAGAGATGGTCCTTCCAAGTGCTGTCGAGCGTCTCGAGAAGCATGGTGCGTTCCATATAGAGCAGTTCGGCGCGCAGGATCGCCTCAACACGGGCACGCACTGCGTTGTCGCGTTCTTCGCCCTCGAGCCGCTTCACCTCGTCCGGCAGCGTGATCGAGAATCGTGACTGGAAGAAGGCCTGCAGCTCGTCCCAGTCCTTGCAGGCCACGGCACGCTCAACGGTCTTCTCGAGCACGCCGTCCGCGACGAACTTCTCAGACGCGTCGAGCAACTGCTGACGGCACTGCTGCGGCGGCGTGCGCATCAACGTGTCGCCCGTCCATCCCATCTCGTACCGCTGGTTGGCCCAGTTGACCAAACTCTGCGCTCCGCCTTGCGGATTCTGACGCATGAGTTGCATGGTCATGTTCATGGCAAAGTCGATCGGGTACTGTACCTCTCGCTGCCGATAAAGCTGCTCAGCCTCCGTCACAAGCCGAATGGCCACAGCGTTTGCGCCGCCGTCGAGCACGGTTTGGCGAATCGTCTGGGCGTCGATCTTGATGCCGAACTTGTTGTCGGCCCACTTGCTCAACTCGATCGCGCCATACTCCTTGTCGGCGAAGCGTTGCAGGCCCGCAAGGTCCGCCGCAGCGATTCGCTCCGACGCGGCGTGCTCTAACGCTGCCTGAATCTCTCGACGCTGACCGATGCCCTTGTCTCGCAGTTCGTCCGGGCTGAACTCGACTCCGAAGTGCGATCGTGCCCAACGTGCCAGGCCCTCCGCATCAAAGTCGACCTCAAAGTCGCTTCGCTCGTTGGGCAGATACTCGCCCAGTGTGACGGCGATCTGTGATCGAAACTCGTCGACCGAGTCCACGCGGATTCGCTTCTCAAGGTCTTGCGAATCAAGCCCGCGCAGTCGGTCTGGCTCGATGGAAATGTCGAGTTCCTGTCGGACAAACTCGGCCGCGCACTGGGCCGCATAGTCACGGTCAAGGTAAGTATCGACCGCGTCCTCCGCGGCGTCGCTGATATAGCCCATGATGACGCCGCGCACGTCGCGCCCTTGCAGCACGCGCTGGCGCAGGCCGTAGAACTGCCGACGCTGGTGCTCCATCACCTCGTCGTACTCGAGAATGTTCTTGCGAACCTGGAAGTTTCGCTCCTCGACCTTGCGCTGAGCCTTCTCGATCTGCCGACTCAGCATGGGGCTCTCGATCGCATCGCCCTCCTTCATGCCCAGGCGTGAGAGCATCCAGTTCACCTTGTCGCCGGCGAAGAGTTTCATCAGGTCGTCCTGCAGCGAGACGAAGAAGCGGCTGGAGCCGTTGTCGCCCTGTCGGCCGGATCGCCCGCGCAACTGGTTGTCGATGCGGCGGGATTCGTGGCGTTCGGTGCCGATGACGTGCAGCCCGCCCAGATCCTCGATGGAGGTAAACCATCGCACGCGATGCAGCAGGAAGCGTCCGCTGCGGTCCAGTTCGGTGCGGAGCGTGTCAAGATCAAACGTCTCGATCTTCTTGGGCTGAAGCCAAGTGTACTTCATGGCCCAGTGCTGCAGCAGCCGGCGCTCAAGGTCAGCAAACTCCATCTTCTCGACCTCGTGCTTCGGGAGGTCCAGTTCTCGCGAGCCGATCTTGCGGAAGACGTTCTCACGGACGACCTCGTCGGTCGCTTCGATGGTCAGTTCTCGGGAGCAGACGCTGCGTTTAAGCCAGTGGTCCAGCAGGGCAGGGCGCGAGATAGCGCCGAGTTTGATGTCGGTGCCTCGTCCGGCCATGTTCGTCGCGATCATCACCGCGCCCAACTGGCCCGCACTCTCGACGATGTTCGCCTCTCGCTCGTGCTGCTTGGCGTTGAGCACCTCGTGCTTCACGCCGTGCTTGCTCGAGAGCATCCGCGCCAGCGTCTCGCTGCGTTCTACGCTCGTAGTGCCCACCAGCACGGGCCTTCCGGCGTCGTTGAAACTCTTGATCTCATCGACGATGAACTCCCACTTGTCCTTCTCTGTGAGGAACATCATGTCGTCGTAGTCGGTGCGTGTAACTGGCACGTTGGTGGGAATGGCCACCACGTCCAGCCGGTAGATGTCGTGGAACTCCTGCGCTTCTGTGTCGGCGGTGCCCGTCATGCCGGCCAGCCGCTTGTACATCTTGAAGAAGTTCTGGATCGTAACCGTCGCGACGGTCTGCGTCTCCTGCTTGATCGGCACGCCCTCTTTGGCCTCGCACGCCTGGTGCAGACCGTCGGACCATTGCCGGCCCACCATCGGGCGACCGGTGTTCACGTCAACGATCACGATCGACGGCTCCATGCGTCCCGTCTGCGGGTTCTCGCTGGGCATGACGATGTAGTCGCGGTCCAACTGATAGACCACGTGCGCACGCACCGACTGCTCGAGCAAGTGCGGCAGGTCCATGTTCTCGCCCACGTAGAACGAGCCCACGCCCGCCGCTCGCTGCGCTTCGGCGATGCCCTCGTGCGTTAGGCTGACCTTCTTCTTGTCGAGTTCGACCTCGAAGTACTGCACGTGCTTGGAGCGGGCCGCTTCAAGTTCCGGCAGTTGGGCCTTGAACTGGCGCAGCGACTCCTGCAGCCCGGGCATCTTGTCCTTCTCGCGGGCGTTGCGCATGTCGCCCTCCACGCCGCGAATGTGACGCTGGCAATGCTGCACGGCGTCGTCGGCGTCCTGGTAGGGCTTCTGTCGAGCCACCAGGTGGCGGGCGAGTTTGTCGGCCACCATGTACCGCGGCGCATCTTCGTGCGCAGCGCCCGAGATGATCAGCGGCGTGCGGGCCTCGTCGATCAGGATCGAGTCCACCTCGTCGACGATGGCAAACTCCCGGCGCTTCTGCACCTGCTGATCGATCGACCGCTTCATGTTGTCGCGCAGATAGTCAAAGCCAAACTCCGCCGTGGTGCCATAGACCACGTTGCAGCGGTACATCTCTCGCTTGACCTGTTCGGGCTGCATGTGCATCGGGTGGATCGCGCCAACCGTCAGCCCGAGCGCCCGGAAGTACGGGTACGTCCAGTCGCGGTCGCGCTGCACCAGATAGTCGTTGACGGTCACAACATGAACCATCAGGTCCTCGATGCACGCCAGATAGCACGCGAGCGGACCCACGATCGTCTTGCCCTCACCCGTCTTCATCTCGGCGATCTTGCCGTTGGAGAGCACCATGCCGCCGATCAACTGCACGTCGAAGGGCCGCGCCCGGAAGGGCGGCTTGCTCTTGGCGTACACCCCGCGGATCGCCTCGTACAACTCGGCGGGGATGTCCGCGTACATCCAGCCCGCGATCGGTTCGGTGCAGCCAAGATACTCGTCGCGCTCGTCGGCGATTCCGCCCGCAGGGGCTTGGCCCGAGGGCAACTGGCGAACGTCGAGCGTTCGCGGCAGAATCGGCGGCAGCGACGCGATGCTGGCCGCGACTTGCTCAAACAGGCCGCGAGCCTCGGGCGAAAGGCTCTGAGGGTCAAACAACGCTGAGAGCCGCGGATTGAAGACGTTGCGAAGTCCGACGGCGCGGTCCATCGCCTCGCGAGCCACGGCGAATGCCTCGATCAGCAGGTCAGAGGCCTTTGCGCCCTGGTCCACCCGAGCGCGAAACTCGCCAAACTTGCTGCGCAACTGCTCGTCGGAGAGTTGCCGCATCTGCGCCTCGAGAGCGTTGATGCTATCAACTCGCTGGGTGTACTTCTTGACGAACCGCTCGTTGCGGGTGCCGATGATGCGGTTGAGGATGGGACCAATGAGGGGGATGCCCTGACTGGAATTCGATGAACTGGCCATGAGCATGATTCCGTTTGAGTCGCCGCAGCGCTGTCAGCGCACGCCGCGAAAGTGGGTTGATCGGAGAACGGGTAACAATGAACGTTGTGTGCGCCAACTCGCCCCGAACGTGCCGCACACCGAGCGTGCGCGCAAGCGTCGGATGGGGTTCAGGACCAGAACGCACGGAAGTTGGAGATTTCGACCGCGGTGCAAGCGCGCCTCATGCGGCACGGATCGTGAACGCGCAGGTACGCGCCAGTTGCTCGCTGCGGCACGCCACAGGCACGCTGCGGCACGCACGATCTGCTCGCAGACCGCCACGCCGAACGTGCTTCACATCGCCGGCGGCGGCAGATCCAGCACTCGCCCACCCAGCAGGACACACATCGGCACGGCTTCCACCGGCTCAGCGGGCAGCATGGCCAGGGCTGAATCGTTGTCCGAACCCGGCTTCGAGGCTCCGTCTACGCACAGGCGGGTCGCCGCACGCCCGAAGCGTTCATGCTGCCCGTCCGTATCGGTGTCGGGCTCGATTCCGGCCCGCACCGATGCGCTCGCCACCGAAGTCGTTGGCGGAACGCGGTCACGGTTCAGATCCGATCGGGCGGAAGCACCAGCGACAAACAGCCCGGGCGAGGCCGCAACGGCCATCATGACCAGCACCAGCAACGTGGCACGGCTCACGGCATCGGCCTGACGCCGCGCACGAACCGCTGGCAGGTCTTGGGTCTGGTCTTTCTGAAACGGGCCTCGCATCACCCTTACTGTATCGGCGCTTTGCGGCTCTGGCCGAAAGCGGGACTTGCAGCGAGCTCAGGGCGATCCAAGACCATCCTGAGCCGAGGGGATCAACCCGACGCGTGCCCTGCCGGGTTCGCGGTCGTCCAACAGCCACGATTCCCCCCTCCCCCCTCGCCCCTCCCCCCCCCACTCTTCCATTCAGGGCCCTTCGCCGAGTTTCGAAGCACCCGCTCTTGTCGCTTCCTTGTTGAAATCTTTACGCGACTTGCTCATTGCGCCAGGGTCGGATATTCTGGGTGCCCATCGATGGGGTGTCCGATAGAAAGTTGGCTTCGGTGGCGGCGGGAGCGGTCGGACTGACTCCCCCAACCCATGGCTTCGGGCGCGAACGGGTGCTTTGCTCGTCTCGCCCGTGCTTTCCGTCCGGCCAGTCTTGGCCGGTGTGCTGTCGCTCTCGCCAACGCGAAAGTCGACGGGTTAGGTTCGGAGACCAACGAACGCGGGCTTGGCCTCTGGCCTTTCGGATTGGGTTGATCGCACCCGCATGACGCCGGTGCAAGCAGCGAAAGAGCGATGAACAGAACCACGGAAAGGACGCCATTGGCCATGCTCGCAAACCGACAAGTGCTGCCCGAGACCCGCTCTTCGATCACCCACAAGTTCGCGATCGGCAGCCACGAGGGCTACCTGACCGTCGGCCTGCACTCCGACGGCCGTCCCGGCGAGATCTTCATCAAGATGGCCAAGGAAGGCTCAACCATGAGCGGCATGTGCCAGGCCTTCTGCAGGGCCTTCTCGCTGGCCATGCAGTACGGCCTGTCGCTCGAAGACGCGGTCACCCGCTTCAAGGGGATGCGGTTCGAGCCGATGGGCCACACCTCGAACCCCGATGTTCCCGAATGCTCCTCGATCGTGGACTACGTGGCCCGGTTCCTTGAAGTGAACTTCGGCCAGCCGCACCGCCTGGGCCTCAGCGAGCGTTGAGCGAGGGCGCAAAGCGGGTACACAGAGAGCACAAAGGGTCGAAGAAGGGCACAGAGAAGAATCAGAAGGGCGAGAACGCGAAAGACTTGAACGCGAAGGACTTTGAACGCGAAGACGCGAAGATCGCGAAGGTTTGAAGGAGCTTGGAACGCACTGGCGGGTCTTGGTGTGTCAGCACGGCTCGGTCCACAGAGAGCACAAAGGACAGAAGAAGGGCACAGAGAAGAGTTAGAAGGGCGAGAACGCGAAAGACTTGAACGCGAAGGGAGGGGGGCGCGAAGATCGCGAAGCGTTGATCCGCTGCCTCGTGCCTCTCTTCCTCTTGAATGACCTGCTGCCTTCCTCCGTGCCCTCTGTGAGACCTCTGCGGTCTCTGTGTTCCTGCTTTCCTGCTCTGCTGCTTTCCTGCTTTCCTGCTTTGCTGACTTCCTGCCTTCCTCCGTGCCCTCTGTGAGACCTCTGCGGTCTCTGTGTTCCTGCTTTGCTTCTTTCCTGCTCTGCTGCTTTCCTGCTTTCCTGCTTTGCCGCTTTGCTGACTTCCTGCCTTCCTCCGCGCCCTCTGTGAGATCTCTGCGGTCTCTGTGTTCCTGCTTTGCTGCTTTGCTTCTTTGCTGCTTTCCTGCTCCGCTCACACAACAAACAACCCCCGGGGCCTTCGCCACGGGGGTCGTTCTTGTCAAAGACTCTGCTTTCGGGCTTGATCCGCGCTTGCTGGCTCAGGCCGCCAGCTTCACCGGCGTCGGGTTGGCCGCATCGCCGGTCGCTTCGGTGGTGCTGAAGGCAAAGCCGCCACCGCCGCCACCGGGAATGCCAAAGTTGATGGTGAGGA
>JBGSRG010000033.1:0-3590 GCA_041737685.1 Phycisphaerales bacterium
GTCTCGTTCATCTCGCTCGGCTGCCCAAAGAATCTGGTGGATTCAGAGAAAATGCTGGGCTTGCTCGCCCAAGACGGCCTGGCGATTGTGTCGGCCGATGCAGAGGCGGGGGGCGCTGATGCAGTAGTCATTAACACCTGCGGCTTTCTCGAAGCGTCGAAAGACGAGTCCTTGCAGGTCATTCAAGATGCGCTGCTCGCCAAGGCCTCCGGACGCGTGAAGCGCGTTGTGGTCGCCGGGTGTCTGGTGCAACGCCACAGGGCAAAAATCCTCGAGTGGGCGCCGGGCATCGATGCCATGGTGGGTGTGTTTGACCGCGACCATATCGTCGAGGCCGTGCGGGGCGCAAAGTCCGAGCGCGTGTCGCCGACTTCAGACCCACAAGGGCCGAAGTATTGGATCGCGGGCAACGCCCTCGTCGCGGCGAAGGAGCGCGGGTTTGCCACTGCTGGGCTTACGGTTCAGGGCAAAGACGGCAAGGGTGTTGGCTACTTTGAGGACGACTCTGCTCGGCTGCGCATCACACCCAGGCACTACGCCTATCTGCGCGTGAGCGAAGGGTGCAATCAGAACTGCGCCTTCTGCACAATCCCAAGCATTCGCGGCAAAATGCGCTCCAAACCGCTGGATCGGATCTCGTCCGAAGCACGCGAGTTGGTGGCCGACGGCGCGTTCGAGTTGAACCTGATCGGACAGGACACGACCAGTTATGGAGACGACATCGGGCTGGGTCTGGCTTCGGGTCTGGGCGGCACGATTGCTTCGCCAAACGGCCTGAATGTGCTGAACGGTGCTGGCTCTGCACCCGCTCAACTCGGAATGCCGGGCATGCTTCGCGCAGTGGTCAGCGCGATGGACCATCACGAAATCGCTGGCTGGGTGAGGCTGATGTACGCCTATCCGACCAACTTCTCTGACGAGATGATCGATGCCATCGCGGAGTTGTCTTGGTTGACGCGAGGTCGAAACAAGGCCGGCGTGGTGCCCTATATCGACATACCCCTCCAACACGCCTCTGACCGGATGCTGACCGCCATGCGCCGCAACGTGACGGCACAACATCAGTTGAACCTGATGCGCAAACTGCGCGAGCGCGTCTCGGGCATGTCGATCCGAACCACGTTCATCTCGGGGTTCCCGGGTGAGACCGAGGCCGACCATCAGCGTTTGCTCGAGTTTGTCGAGACCGTTGGTTTCGAGGCCGTCGGCGTGTTCGAGTACTCCAAAGAAGAGGGCACCGTTGCGGGCACGATGGAGGATGATCCGAAACTTGCCGTGCCCTCCGATGTAAAGGCCCGCAGGCGCAACGAGGTGATGGAACTGCAGCAGCGGATCGCGTTCGAGCGGGCAAAGTCCATCGCGTCAGACTTCAAGGAGGCTCGTCCGACCATCACCGGCCAGCGATTTGATGTGCTCATCGATGCGACGATGCAGACTCAGGGCCGGGCCACGAGCGGCGTGAGCGCAGCCGGCGGCCTCTATCAGGGCCGGACCTACTTCCAAGCACCCATGGTCGACAGCCTGACGTACGTTCACTCCAAGCGCAAACTGGCAACGGGTGAACTGATCAGGTGTGTGATCGTCGATGCCGACGGCTACGACCTCATCGCACGCCCCGTAGACGAGTTGGAGAAGCGCGTTGGCCTGGCGGTCGTTCGGTAGTAGTGGGTTACTCGGGGTCGGGCATGTGGGGCAAAGCGTGAAGGGCTGAGAGTCAGGAGCAGGGGGCCGGGGGGGCGTGAGCAGGATACCGCGGTTGGGGGGGCGCAAACGCCGTCAGGACCGCCAGCGGTTGGGCGAGGCTTGGGCGGTCCATCGCTGCATCAGGGCAGCCGCGGCAGGGGCGATCTGGACCGTACGGGCAAGACCGTGGTCGCGCCGGCTTCGCCCAGATCACGCGCCAAGCCGGTCCCTGCCGATAAACGCTGCATGTTGCGACCCGGACACCTCATCGCCCTGTGTGTGCTTGCGCTGCTCACGCTCGGGGTCATCATGGTCAACAGCGCGGGCATGAGCGTCTCCTCCAAAGACGCGGCCGTCACGGTCGAATCAATCTTGCTCTCACGCTCCACAGCTTACATGTTCGCCGCGCTCGCGGCGATGGCGCTCTGCGCTTCTCTGCCCATCCGTCGTTTGACCCCGCTCTCGCTCCGCGTGCCGACGACTGCAAACGGGAAGGAGAGTGCGAGCCAGTTGAACGCAGGAGTGAGAGGCTCGTCGGATCTTCCTGAACGCATCCGTCTGATCGTGCGGCACTGGCTGCGATTGGCACCGATGTGGGCGTGCGTGGGCGTGTTGCTGCTCGTGCTGACGCTGGTCTATCTGCCGGGATTGGGCCGAACCGTCAACGGCTCTTCGCGTTGGATCAGCCTACCCGTGCCGGGGTTAGAGAGCGTACAGCCCAGCGAGATCGCCAAGTGGGGCCTGCTCGTGCTGCTGGCCTGGTACGCCACGGCGCACGCCGATCGGTTGAAGTCGTTCTTTGGTGGGCTTGCTCCCGCGCTCGCCGCGGCGGGCTTGTTGGCTGCGTTCATTGTCGTTGAAGATCTGGGAACGGGTGTACTCATCGGCGGTGTCGCGGCGGTTTTGCTGCTCGCCGCGGGCGCTCGCTGGTGGCACATGGCGCTGCTCGCGCCGCTGCCGCTGTTTGGCATCGTCGCGGCGATCGCAACCAGCGACTATCGCCGGGCCAGGTTGCTCGCCTTTCTAGATCCTTACGAGCACCCACAGACCATCGGCTACCACATGATCCAGTCGATGGTGGCGGTGGCCAACGGCAACGTCGCCGGCCGGGGGCTTGGACACGGCTTACAAAAGTTTGGCTATCTGCCCGAGGACCGCACCGACTTTCTCTTCGCAATCATCTGCGAAGAACTCGGCGTGGTGGGTTGTCTGATCGTTGTCGGCGTCTACGCGGCGATGCTGTGGACGGCGCTGGGCATCATCAAGAGCGAGCGATGGGCGTTCTACAAACTCCTCGGCCTGGGCATCATCGCCACCGTCGGGTTTCAGGCCGTCATCAATCTCTTTGTCGTAACCGGCCTCGGGCCGACCAAGGGCATCGCGCTGCCCCTGTTGTCGTCTGGTGGAACGGGCTGGATACTGACGGCGGGCTCGCTGGGCCTTCTGATCGCAATGGACCGCTCGCAAGGCTCCGCCATTGGATCGGTACTCGCCGCTCGCCGACAGAGCGTCGATGATGCCGCAGCGCCGGAGTGGACCGTGACAGAACTCGCCGTGTTGGAAGTCTCCGAATGCAAGTCCGTGGCCTTTGCGGAACATGCCGCACGAGTGAATTCGCCGGCGATGATCGAAGTCGAGACCGCCCGGTCCAACGCTCATGCAGAGCGTGTTCTGGCCGCCGCTTACGAGTCGATCGAACTCATTGACGCAGAATCACCACGTCAGGTGAGTGACACTGGCACGCCACCATCCATAAGACTCGACTGGACCGCTGAAACAAGCGAAGATCACTCGCAGCAGCCGCAGACTGCCGAACCAGAAATGGACCATCGCTCGGCTCAAGTGGTGAATGAGTCTTCGCGAGCGCCGCGTCCAGCCGAGGCAAGTGAGTTTGCCAGCAGCCGGAT
>JBGSRG010000045.1:0-6552 GCA_041737685.1 Phycisphaerales bacterium
CACGGCGGGTGGCATTGACCCGCGTGTGCGGGCCATCGTGCCGGGCTTTGATGCGCCTTTCTTTCAGGCCGGGCTTGCGGGCTATTCCGACGCCGCGATGCGGCTGATCGCTCGTCGGCAGGGATGCCCGTTCTGCGTGACCGAAGCGCTGCTTGATCGAACCCTGCTGGCGGGCGGTCGCGGCTTTACCAAGGCCGATCTGGGCGAACTGCACGACAACGTGCCGGGGGGTGCCGACGACCATCCACTGGCATGTCAGATCATGGGCAGCGAGCCGCGAGAGATGGCGGCGGCGGCACTGAAGGCCAGCGAGCAAGGCCGGCGGGGCAACAAGGCCTACCGAATGCTCGCATATGGCGAGATGTCGGCGCAGGAGTTGCAAGAGGTGCGGGCGACACACCTGCGCTTGCCGGGACCGGGTGGGGGCGTGCAGATCGGACACGTGCGAACGAGCGATTTGGTAGGTCAGCAACCTCTTCACGATTGCGGCGATTCATGGGATGAGGCCGAGAGTTGCGAGACATTGATCGACGAGATCAATCAGATCGATTGCGGCGAGGAACCAGATGTCGATGAGCCTGCTGCGCCAATGTCACTGACGTTTGAGGTGATCGATGTAAATTTGGCGTGCCCCGTGAAGAAGGTTCGCAGCAAAGCGCGGGGCGGGCACTGGCTCGCCGAGCCTACGGGCGCGATCCGGCTTCTGCAAGCGGTGCGAGAGGCGGTGCCGAACGATGTGCCGTGCAGCGTGAAGATGCGCCGGAGTTTCGACGACACACCCGAGATGGCCGCGGCCTTCGAGCGGATTCTGGACGCGGCCTTCGAGATGGGATATGCGTGGGCGACGGTTCATGCCCGGACAGTGGAACAAAAGTATGTTGGACCGTCGCGCTGGGATGTTCTGCGCGACGTTGTGCGGCGCAGGCCAAGCCGATTGATCTTCGGCTCGGGAGACGTGTGGACGGCAGCCGACATCTTCAGCATGATCGGTTACGCAGGAGTCGCGGCGGTGAGTGTCGCTCGCGGCTGCATCGGCAACCCGTGGATCTTTCGACAAGCAAGAGAGATGATGGCCGGGCGCGAGCCTGGCCCGCCGACGATCGATGAGCAGCGCCGAGTTCTCGAGGAGCACTTTGCGCTCTGCGTGCGCGTGAACGGATCCCGGATGGCCGGACGGTTGATGCGCAAGTTCGCGATCAAGTTCTCGCACCATCATCCAAGATCGGAAGAGGTGAAGCGAGAGTTTGTGCTTGTGAGCACGGCGGAGGAGTGGGCCGCAGTTCTGGCGAGGCACTACAGCGCGTGAGTTTATGGCTATCGACCCTTGCCCGCGCCCTCTTCTGGCGCGGGCGCCCCGATAGGGAGTTTGGTTGAGGGGATGCCACCCGGACCGTTGCTGGATGTGCTGGGACCCTTGCTCACTGGGCCGCTGGTTGCCGTGTTTGTCTGCGCGTTGTTCGATGCCGAGTCCGGGCTTGGGGCGGGTGTGCCGCCGCCAGCACCGCCACTGGTGCGGGCCTGTCCAAACTCCGGTCCTGAGTTGCCCGTGCCCGGTCCTGAGACGCGCGAACTGAGGAGCATGGCGGTCTGGGGCGTGCCGATGATCGGGCTTGGCAAAGATCCCGGGATCTGGCCCGGAACTTGGCCCGGACTTTGTGGTGGCTGCGAGGCCGCGAAACCCCCGCCCGGTGCGGTGCCCGTTCCGGCCGGCCCTCTGGCCTTGGTCGGAGCACCCGCTGCGGTTGGATAGGCGATTCGGCCGTGGTAGATCGCGGCGAGTGCTTTGCTGACGGCCTCGACGATGGTGTTGAGTTCGCGCAGCGTGAGGTCGCAGTCGTCGAACTGTCCGTCCATCAGGCGCTTGGTTGCGATGGCTCGAACGGTGGCGTCGATTCGGGCGGGCGTTGGGTCGGCCATGGCGCGCGAAGCCGATTCGACGGCGTCGCAGAGCATGATGATGGCCGCTTCCTTGGTTCGCGGGCGGGGACCTGGATATCGGTACTCGAGGTCGCTGGGGCCGGCGTGCATGTCGCCGATCATGCCGACCATAAGTGCCTCGCGTTCGGCCTGCTTCTTGGCGCGGTGATAAAAATACTCGACGAGCGTGGTGCCGTGGTGGCTCTCGATGAAGTGCCACAGGGGACGCGGCAGTGAGAACTCTCGGGCCAGTTCCATGCCGTCCTTGACGTGACCGACGATGATGAGCAGGCTCATCGCGGGCGAGAGTTTGTCGTGCTTGTTGATGCCCGGCGTCTGATTCTCAACAAAGTAGTCGGGCTTGTTCATTTTCCCGATGTCGTGGTAGAGCGCACCGACATAGGTTAAGAGCGAATCGGCACCGATCGCGTCCGCCGCGGCCTCGGCCAAACTCGCAAGGTTCAGCGAGTGGTTGTATGTTCCTGGGGCACGCTGCTGAAGCATCCGCAGGAGCGGGTTCTTGGGGTCGCGGAGTTCGGCAAGCGTCATGCCGGTCGTGATATCAAACCAGCGCTCGACCGATGGCAGGATGAACAGGGTGATGGACGCGACGAGCAGCCCCGTGAACGCGGCGAACCCCGCATCGCGCAGCACCTGCAGCAGGGCCTTGTCCGCCGCGACCTGCTCGAACAAGCCCCAGAGCCCGCCCGAGTCTGCCGGGTTGCCCGAGAAGGGTGTTTCGATAATGCCCACGAGGAACTGAGCAACCGCCAGGCCTGCGGCGGTAACCACGCCGGTGCGGATGAGCGTGTCGCGATCTCGCACCTCGCTCAGACACCACATCGCCAGTCCGATGCCGGCAACAATGGTCGCGAAGGCACCGATGGTGGAATCAAGCCCCACGCTCACCAGCACGCCGTGCAGGCTGCCCAGAGCCAGCGCCGTCCTTCGGTCGTAGGCGATGGCGAGGATAACCGCGACAAAGAGCGACGGTGCCAGCGCGGTCATCGCGATGAGTTCGGGCGAACTGGCCGTGGTCCACCAGGCCATCAGCGCCGACGCGCCCATCAAAGCGGCGATCGCGGCCATTCGTGTCGGGTTGCGCCGGATTCTGGGACAGAACAAGCCGGTGTAGCCCGCGATGGCGAGCGTGACGAGCCCGGTGACACCAAAAATCGACACGCTCTTGAGCGCGAGGATCGGACCGGGCGTGGTCGCGCGATCGGTCCGCAAGGACTTGTTGTACACGTCAAAGGCAACCGGCGTGAGCACGTCGCCACGCCGAAAGATGACTTCTCGGTCGGGATAGGTGGTTTTCTCAACCGGAACCAACGCAGCGGCCTCTTCAGCGCGCTTGACCGTCAATGCGGAATCGACAACATACGTCGGAGCTGCCTCGTGGGTCAATCGGGCGACGACGGCACGCAAGCCCGAGTCGGTGAAGCCCGCAGTGAGCGCGATCGCCCCCATCTGCTGCGGCAGGTCCGCAGACTCAGTGTTGCGAACACTCTGCGAGAGTTCCTCGATGGGGGGCCGGCCTTCGCCGACCAATTCCACACGGTCGTTGATCGCCGTGACTTCCACGCCGTAAGTCTGTTGATCGATGAATGGGCGGCGAACGAGCAGTTCTCGCAAGCGCTTGGTGCGCACGCGCCAGATCTGGAGTCGCTCGGGCTCGCCGAGTTCTGCTCGCAACGCGGCGAGCAACTCCGGAGTCAGTCCGAACTGCTCCTGAATGCCCGCGTCGATCTCGCTTGCGCTCTTTACGTCGGCGATGGCCTTTGGCAGGCCCTCGATGGAACCGATGAGTTTGTCGATCACGCCGGGCGCTTCGGCGTAAACGCGCCTGGCCCGCTGCCGTGCAGCGTTTCGCTTCTGCTCGGTAGCCCCAGCGTCCTCAATCTCGAAGCTGGCACGAATGGTCCTCGTCGAGGTCATGACCCGGCCGATCGCCACCATCGGCTCGGAACGCGCCCAGATGGCCCCGACGCCCGTCACAATCACGAAGGCCGACCAGATGAGGATGGCGAGGATGAAGGTCTTGGATCGGATCAGGCGCGGCCACACAACCGATCGGGCCGTGATGGCTCGACGCAATTCTCCCGTTCGGGCTGTTGTCGGTGTTCGCGTGCTTTCTTTGGGCATGAAGTCGTTCGACCCGTCGATCGTTCCTGCGCTTGCCGCGGTGCCTGTCTCACCCAACCGTGTCGGCTACTGAACCCCTCGTTTCCACGCGTGGCACCAATAGGACGAGTACCGCACGGCCCACCACAAACTGCCATCGCACCATTTTCATCGGTTCGGTAGATTGGTCGGGTCTGCTACCCCGCATGTTCTGATGCGCACGATATGGGCCAATCGGATGCATCGTATACCAAACACGCCACTGACAAAGATCATACGGCGTGCCGCACGGCTCAGAAATCAGCGTTTGCCCGAGTACCAATTCGACACCAACAACGACTTTCGGTCCGCGCGGAACATCACCAGACTCTCTGCGGCACCATCATGATGGTGGCCGCGGTAAGCGGAGAGTTCGCGGGGTGAGCGCGGTGTTGTGTCGCTCAAGCCGAGTCGCCGGTGCCGTCAAGTTCCGACGGTTCTTGCCCCAGCATGGCCCGCGACTGAGCCTGCAGCGGCGTGGGGCCATACGCCTCAACGATTCGGGTCACCAGTTGGTGGCGAACGATGTCGGACTGTGTGAGCGTGACAAAGCCGATGCCCTTAACGCGCCGCAGCCTCCTGGCGGCGTCGATGAGGCCCGACTCGGTCGGATCGGGCAGATCGATCTGCGACACGTCGCCCGTGACAATCATTTTCGAGCCATGTCCAAGCCGGGTCAGGAACATCTGCATCTGACCGCGTGTGGTGTTCTGGGCTTCGTCGAGGATGATGACGGCGTTGTTGAGCGTGCGGCCGCGCATGTAGGCCAGCGGCGCAATCTCCACAACATCGTTGAACATGAACCGCTTGATGGTTGCATAGTCCATCATGTCGTGCAGCGCATCAAGCAGCGGACGCAGGTAGGGATTGACTTTCTCACGCAGATCGCCGGGTAAGAAGCCCAGTCGCTCGCCGGCTTCCACCGCAGGCCGCACCAGCACGATTTTGCGAGTCTGCTCGGCCCGCAGCATGTGGACCGCCGCGGCGACGGCCAGATAGGTCTTGCCCGTTCCGGCGGGACCGATGCCGAAGACCAGGTCGTGGTCACGCATGGCGTCGAGATAAAACTGCTGATTGCCCGTGCGTGCGCGCACTTGCCGCCCGCCGACGTAGACGTCCAAATGGTCCTTCCAAAGCGTTCGAGCGCCGGCGGACGCCGTTTCAGAACCAACGGCTCGTTCGGCGGGTGCCGTGATCGAACGCTCGGCCATCGCTCGACCGATCAGGTCCAGCACTTGCTGGCGTGAGAGCGGCTGACTGCGAACCGCCGCCGCTCCCAAGCCTTCGAGCACAGACTTTGCTGCGGCAACGGCACGCTCATCGCCGCTGACGATGACGGCGTCTTCGCGAGCGGCAACGTGAACACCCAGACCCTCGCGTAGGATCTTGAGATTGCGATCACCCAAGCCCAGCATCGTGACGCGCTCGGCCCCTTCAGGAACTCTGATCGTGAACTCCAAGGCTTTCAGGCTCCCATTCGCCGCGACGTTCCGGCCGGTCCGCCGCGCCGCTTACCGGGGCGGGGAAACACTCCCGCCGCTGCTTTGGCCCGCTTGGACTCGACCATCAACGGTCGGCGAAGCGAAGATCGTGCCGGCCAAGCGTATTCGTGGTCTGGCTCGGCTGGTGGGAGCGTCGGGCTTAACGGAGCCGATGCAGACGCGGCTGTTTAGCGGGTTGGTTCGTTTGGGCCCGTGCGGCATCTTTGTGCTTCTTGTGCTGGTGATGGAGGGCTGCGGGCAGTCCGGTTTGCGAAGCCCCATTGCGACCGCTGACGCTGTGGCCGCTCAAGGCGCGCATTCGGACGATCAGCCCGCAAGCGTGCTGCAAGCGACCGGTGACTGGAACGACGTCGAGGCCTCTGTGCTCGCGGGCGCTGACAAGGCCGAGACGGTCGTCCGCTCGTTTGTGCCCGCCGCACCAGACTCAGACGTTCGTTGCTTTGATCTGGTCACGGTTCGCGACCAATCGGGCTTGCTGTGTGTTCGGCGCGTTTCTGATGGTCAAGGACCCGACCACGAGTCGGCGATGCTGCGATTCGAGTGTGAGATTGGGAAAGGCTCGTCGCGCGACATCGCGACCGAACGATGGGTACTTGATGAGGTTGTCAGACGACTCTCGCAGTTGCGAGGCGTGGAGTTTGCGCCCGCCCGCTGAGATTCGCCCGTGACTCGACCCTGACTTGCCCTGGACGAGCGCCTAGCTAACGCCGCCGCTGGCCGAACGGTCTGTAGCCTGGGCACCCGGTGGGTTTGCTGCGCTGCGGGCGGGCTTCTCTGAAAACTCGATCGGCACCTCGGCCCACGCCGTGGTGCCCTGACCCCACACGCTGGAGAGCCCAACGCGCCCGCCTAGACGTTTCACGGCGTGCTTGACGATCGCGAGTCCCAGGCCGGTGCCGCGGCGCTGGTTGGCGGCGGTGCCAGTCATCGAGCCAACGGCGCCGGTGCCGCTGCGTGCCGGATCAACCTG
>JBGSRG010000068.1:0-7353 GCA_041737685.1 Phycisphaerales bacterium
CGATTCGCCGGATCGTCGCGGCCAGCGGTGTGGCCCATGCCGAACTGATGTCGCCCGCCGACCGCACCGATCGCGTGCAAGCGCTGGTGGCGCTCATGCGCTTCGCATCCGACGTGCAGTCTCGGCTGGACGAGCCGGGCGATCTTCGCGCCCTGCTGGAGTACTACGACGACCTGTCTGCGTCGGACCAAGGGCTGGGGTCGTCGGGCGTGTGGGGCGAGATCGAGGAGCGGCTCGACGGTCCGCGCGAGCACGAACTTGTGGGCAGAATCGACGGCGCGGCCGATGCGCCGGTCGCGGTCAGCATTCTCACAGCGCACAAGGCCAAGGGCCTCGAGTTTGATGTGGTGTTTGTGCCGAGGCTGGGCCGCACCGTGGGCCAGTATGCCGCCGCGGGAAGAAACGAGGAACAGTCACTCGCAATCGACGGTATCGTGCCCGCGGGCCTGGTTGAGTTTGTCCACCCGGGCGAACGATCAGTCAGCGATCCGGGCGATCGTGCGGCGGACGAAGCACGCCGAATCTTCTACGTCGCGTGCAGCCGGGCAAAGTCGCGGCTGATCTTGCTGAGTAAGCAACTCAAGAGCAAGTCGTCGGGCGAGCATTTCTTTCAGGAGATCGAGACACTCGCGCTACCAGCGCGGAGCGTGGGCGCGGTTGAGCGCTGCGAGTTTGCGGATGTTCTGGCACAGGCAGCGCGAGAAAACGTGCTCATGGCTCTGGGCGCTCGCGATGATGATGCGTTTGACAGTGACTCGGCTGCGCTCGAGGTTGAGGAGTTGCTGGATCGTGCTAGGCGAGACGTGCGGCTGAGCGCTGCGCAGAGTCTGGACTTGTGCGAGCAATTGGGCGCCGGAGCCAGTGAGCCAGAGCCAGTTGATGTCTCCCGCGCCGCGAAAGACCTGTCGCTCGCCGCGAGCCGAATGTTGTTGATCGGAGCGTTGGCAAGAGCACGGGGGGATGCGCACGTAGGCCCGAACAAGCCAAGCCTCGAGGATCCGTTCTCCCGCAGGCTCGTCGACATGCTGGCACGAGCGAGAGAAGGCGACGCTGAAGGCCCGTCGTCGATGCTCACGCGCGGCCTAAAGCCGCCGCTGAGTCTGAGTTACACGCAGCTCGATCAGTACCATCGCTGCCCGCGTTGCTATTACCTGGGGCACGTGCTGCAACTGCCCGAGCAAGAAGGCGAGCCGCAGTTGGTGGGCACGGCCGTCCACACCGCGATCGAACTCTTCACGAGAGGGGCTCGCAATGCCGAGGCCGATCTGGCGGAGTTGACCGAGTACGGGATTGACCCGGCGGATCTTCCGGAAGGATCGGGCGCAGGTCTGGCAGCCGCAAGCCTCGCGTCGCTGCTGGATTTGGGCCGTGCAGTCTTTCGCAAGCAGTGGCCTGTCGGCCATCCAATCGACCGCGAACAGACCGAACGGGTTGACATCTTGCTCTCTCACTTCTTCGAGTCGTTCTGGAACTCGCAAGACCACACCATCGAGATTGAGCGGCCCGTGCGGCTTCCCTACACGCCCGAGGGCACTTCGACCATCCACACAATCCGCGGCAAGATCGACCGTATCGACCAGGTGACCGATGCCAGCGGCGGCACGGCCTTCCGGATCATCGACTACAAATCTGGCAAAGACCACGCGCAGCTCGTGAGCCCCAAGCCGGACGACCTGCAACTGGGAATCTATGCGCTTGCGCTGGCGCACGATCTTGAGATTCAGCCGTCAGAACTGCGGGGCACAGCGGAATATTGGCTGATCGCCGGGCGAACGCGCGGCGTGCTCGACCTGCAGGCGTTGCGGTTTGAGAAGGTGCGGGCCAAAATCGACGCGGCGATTCACGGCATGTTGAGCGGCGATTTTTCGATCAGCAAGCGACACGCGGCCGAACCTGAGGGCGGGCACGTCTGCCAGCTCTTTGAGCAGCCTGCGGTGTGACCGTGGGATGATCCGAGTGGCGAGGGGTGCGGGGCGGAGTGATGTGATCCTGGGTGGGGGGCGCCGCGTCGTCGATGGTGAGTGCGGCTTCGTCGCAACCCACGGGTACTTGAACGCCGCCGCTACGCGGCGACCCGGCAGTGCCGTACCAGAAGCGGCGTTGCTACGGTCTGCAACATGCAACACACCCGCACATGGATCGGCGTGGCGCTCTTGGCTGGCGGACTGATGGTAAGCCAGACCGCCAACGCGCAGTTTGTTCCCAAAGTTCCGGATGCGGCATCGCCCACTCCGCCGTACACGCCGCCGGACTCGATTCCCGCGCCTGTTGCATTGCCGGCTGCGCCCGCGCAGGTGCCTGCGCAGCCCCCAACACCACCTGGGCAACGTGGCGGCGCTCCGCAACCAGAGCCAGAGGTTCCGTCGATTGTTGACCGAGACGCGGCGGGCGCATTGGTCGCACACGCCAAGCCGCCGGAGTGGATCGTGCTCGAGCGAACGGCGTTTACGCCGCCGCAGCGAGCAAAGATCGATGCCGCGCTCGCCGAACGCCGCCGACAGATCGATGCGCGTGTCGCCGAACAGTCTTCGTTGGCCATTGAACTGCGAGACAGGCTGGACGATCCGGCGGGCCTCTCCGATTTCAATCGCGTGATTCAACTTCGGCAGTCAGCGCGCCCGGTGTTGCCCGAGAACGTGTTGCTGGAACAGTTGATGCGGGCGGGGGCCATTTCCGCTGGCCTGCGCGCGAAGATGGATCGGGCCGTGCGCGATTATGACGTGGCTCGGCGAGAGGGGTGGCAGGCTGAACACGAACAAGACGTGATGCGTGTGGCTTTGCAAGTGACGGGCGAGAAACTCGCGGACATGAGTTATGAAACTATCGAGTCGCTGCGACGGCAGACCGAGCGATTGGCCGAGTTGTTGGCGACGGCTCTTGAGCGAGTGTCTCTGCAAGGGCCGGTGCGAGCACGGCTGGAGCAGATCGCCGCGGAGCCGCTCCCAGACTCGAGAGCCAACGGGTCGCGGTCAGGCGATCGCACAATGCGGGTGCGAGCGATCATCGAGGCCGACCTTGACGATTCGGGCCGCCAAGCGATGTTCGAGGCAGTCCGCGAAGAGTGAAAGAGCGCCTGAGGCGCAGCGAAGTTGGCGGCGGACGTGCGGCCCAGATCGATAGAGGGGTGATTCGTGCCTGCGTTGTGTCTGCGTTGTGTTTGCTCACACGCCGATGAGATCGATCGGCCCCGTGTCATCAAGGTGCGTGACGACCAGCCGCGTGAGCGTTGTTTCACGTCTCGTTCATGTTGATCGGGGTTCGGCGGTGAGACAATGCCACTCTGTGAGCGGTCAATCATCGTTCGCGAAGCAGATGCCTCAGCCACGGCGTCACTGTTGGGGCGGGTCGCGGCCTGCGGGTCTGGTGCCGCTGGCGGCGAATGAGCCGGTTGTGGCCATGTCGGGTGTGGCCATGCGGAACGAACAAGAGGACAACGCCGAGTAAGGAGCAAGACATGAACAACCTCGGGCCTCACGGCCACGGCTCGGCGAAGCCCTACCTTCGATTCGCTGCGATGATCGTCACATCCACCGCGGTCATGCTGGGCCTCACCTACGTCAACACCTACAGCCTTGACCACGTGTTCTGGAGCGAAACACGCTTCTTCATGGCGGTCCTCATGGGGGCGGCGATGGCGGTGGTCATGCTCAGCTTCATGCTGCACATGCACAAGGATCGGCGGATCAACACGGCGATCTACGCTGGCAGCATCCTGGCGTTCGCCGGGGCGCTCTACCTCGTCCGAAGCCAGACCACCGTGCAAGACGTGTCATACATGGAGGCGATGATCCCACACCACTCGATCGCGATCCTGACCAGTGAACGAGCCGAAATCGCCGACCCGCGCGTGCGGAAACTGGCGGATGGGATTGTTGAGACACAGCGACGCGAGATCGCCGAGATGAAGCGGCTGATCGAGGACTTGAGTACGAGAGATCGTTGACCGCCATAGCCTCGCGCGTCGCTCACACATTGAACAAGAAGTGGCAGACGTCCGCGTCGCGCATGATGTAGTTCTTGCCCTCGATGCGCATCTTGCCCGCGTCCTTGATCGCCTTCTCGCTGCCGTGTTGCACCAGATCATCGACCGAGAAAATCTCGGCACGGATGAAGCCGCGCTCAAAGTCGGTGTGGATCACGCCCGCCGCCTGCGGCGCGGTTGCGCCGATCGGCACAGTCCACGCTCGAATCTCTTTCACGCCCGCGGTGTAGTAACTCTGCAGGTCCAGCAGGTGATACGCAGAGCGCGCCAGCGAGTGCAACGCGGGCTCTTCCAGGCCGATGCTCTTGAGCATCTCCAATCGGTCGTCGTCGGAGAGGTCGACAAGTTCGCTCTCGATACGGGCGCACACCGGAACCACGTCATTCTCCGGGTCGCCGCCGATGCTCTTGACATACTCGCGTGCCCGCATCGCCAGCGCCCCGCGCCCGTGAACGTCGTCCTCGCTCACGTTTGCCACGTACAGCACTCGCTTGCCCGTGATGAACCCCAGCCCCTTCATGGCCTTGACGTGCTCTGGATCGTCGAACTTCAGCGTGATCGCGGGCTTTGAGTCGTTCAACACCGGCAACGCGGCCTTCAGCACCACCAGACGCGAGGCCGACTCGCGGTCGCCCGCCTTCGCTGCGCGTTCGGCTTTGGGCAGGGCGCTCTCGACGACCTGCAGATCGGCCAGAATCAACTCAGCGTTGATGGTCTGGATGTCGCGCACCGGGTCGACGGTGCCCTCAACGTGGGTGATGTCTTCGCCGCCGGGGGCCTTCTCGAAGCAACGGACGACCTGCACAATGGCATCGACCTCGCGGATGTGCGTGAGGAACTTGTTGCCCAGGCCCTCGCCCTTGCTCGCTCCACGCACGATCCCAGCGATATCCACCAGCCGCAGCGAGGCGGGGATCACGCGATCGGTCTTGATGAACTGATGAATGACCTCCAGCCGCGGGTCAGGGATGGGCACCACGCCGATATTGGGCTCGATGGTCGCGAACGGGTAGTTCGCGGCCAGAGCCGCAGCCTTGGTCAGGGCGTTGAAGAGCGTGCTCTTGCCGACATTGGGCAGACCGACGATTCCGGCTTCCATGGACGTTGGAACCTTGAGGAGGGTGGGGGAAGGGGGGAGCGATGGTAGGGGCGGGGTGCCCGCGTGGAGGCACGCACGAACGGGCCGTGACACCCGCAAACGGCCCTACGCTTGAGCCGTGCGGTCGTAGCTCAGCTGGATAGAGCGGCGGTTTCCTAAACCGCAGGTCGTGGGTTCGAATCCCGCCGGCCGCGTTAGGGTTCGCAAGTTTGACGGGATCAGGAGCCGATTGGGGCCAGTTAGGGGAGGATATCAACCTCTAGGCCCGACAAACAATCACGGGTTTGCGGGCGTAAAGGGGGGACAAAGCGCAGCGTTGGAGTTTGCGCCGGCGGGGCAGGCCGAATTCACAGGCTCCCGATTCCTCCGGTCGCGCGTAACGGCCTTCAGATATCGAGCATCAAAGCGGGCGGTGGGTTTCACACAGGAGTCGCGTCAGATGTTGAGTAAGAACAAGCGTGGGTTGACCGGCGGGGCGTTGTCGGGCGGAGCACTCATCGTGAGCATGGGAGTCGCGGCAGCACTCCTGGGCGGCTTGGGTGCAACGACCACTGCGGCTCCGGCAGCGGCGGCAAGCGCCCCGACCGCGCTGCTGGAAGACGCATTGTCTGTAGATGGTTCGCACTCCAGCGTGATCTACCGGATCTCGCACCTGGGTGTCGCAAACTTCTACGGTCGATTCGGCAAGATCGACGGCACGTTCGCGATGGACCCAGCGAACCCTTCGAGCGCAACCTTCGACGTGACGATCGACGCCGCGAGCATCGACTCAAACAACGCGCAGCGTGATCAGCACCTCAAGAGCCCCGATTTCTTCAACGTCAAACAGTTCCCAAGCATCACCTTCAAGTCCAAGGACGTTCGCAAGGTCGGCAGCGACTTTGAGATCGCTGGCGAGATGACGCTCCTGGGCATGACCAAACCGGTAACGGCCAAACTCGTCCACACCGGCTCGGGCGACAAGGGCGGCCGCTTCGGCTATCGCAGCGGCTGCGAGGCGACCTTCACCTTCAAGCGTTCCGACTTTGGAATGAACTACGGCATTAAGGACGGCGTGCTGGGCGACGAAGTGATGGTGATCGTCGCGATCGAAGGCACCCGCAAGTAAACTGCCCGGGCGTGCCACCGGCAGCCCCTACGTACTTCCGGTCTGGCCCGAACTGTCTGGCACGGCGTGCGTATTCCTTAGTGACCAAGCCTCCTCTTCGCCGCGGCGTGAACATCGTTGTTTACGCCGCGGTTTTTCGTTGGCACAGGAGGCGAATGATCCCGCCGCTCCCAACAAGCCGACACATTCACCCATAGCCTTGTCAGTGCGGCCCAAACGTGTCGTCAGCAATGGAGACTTGGTGTGAGCGAAAAGGAACTGGCGATTCGACTCGGGGTGTGTGCCTTTGCCGCCCTTCTCGCGGCGTTGCTCGTTGCTGGTGCGGCAAGGATCGTTCCCACCGGCCCCGCCGCACCGACTGCGCGAAATCACGCACTGATCGCGATGTTTGCAGATTTGGTCACGGCCCTGCTTCTGGGCGCTGCCTGCGCCTTTGGCATCGCCCGCACCCTGGGCAAGGTTCCCAGTTTCACCCCCATCCAGAACGACGAGTGGCTCTTCTGGGCCGCGATCATCGCGCCCGCTCTGGGGGTGCTGCCGATCGCGGTGCTCTCCCATCGCAGCGGGCGCTCGCGGGCACTGTTTGTGCCAATGCTGTTCGTACTGGTGCTGGGCTTTGCGTCAGTGGCCGTCTGGCTCACCCTTGGCAATGCCGTGAAGAGTGGCTTTGCCATCGACGCAAATCCGACGGTCGCGGCGGTGCTCAGCGCGCTCGTCATCGCTCTGCCGTGGGCCTTTGCACAGTGGGTGTCGAGGCGACTCGACTTTCGACCTGCGCCACAGCCCGGCAACACCGAGCACCCCGCTGTACCCTCGTCGGCATCGGCCCGATGGCACAGCCTGCCCGGCCTGGTGGCCATGGGATTGCTCGTGGGCACCCTCGCCGCGGGCATGTTCTTCTCGCGTTCGATCAAGGGCACCGAGATCGCCGCGACGATGGGCCTGGCGGTCGGCTGTTTCGCAATCGCTGCGTTGGCGGTTCCGCGAGTGCGAGCGCTCGCGGCGGTGGTGGCGCTTGTCGCACCGCTCAATGCGCTCCTGTGGTTGACGGGCTTTGGCTACGCCTCAGCGCCGCTGGTCGCGGCGGCGATGGGCCTGTGCGCACCCGTGGGGCTGGCGGTGCTGCTGATCCCCATCGTCGCACGTCGGCCGGTCTGGGCCCGA
>JBGSRG010000112.1:0-7289 GCA_041737685.1 Phycisphaerales bacterium
CCGCAGCACCACCCTCGCCAATGGCCGAGGCCAGCAGACCACCAAGCGTCCGCAGCGGAAACTGACCTCGCGAGAGCATCATGCTGGGAAACGCCGCCGACACCTCACCGCTGCCGCGATGCAGCACCGCAACACCATCAACCCCGGGGTCAATCTCCGCCGAAACCTGCACCCACGTCTTCGATTCAATCGGAACAGGAGCGCTCGCACACTCCACCGACACCAGCATCGACGATATCAGCCGACGCAGATGGTCATCTCGCAGTGCGTCGTTCGGAATCGTCAGTCCGGCGTCCGCCTCTCCGAGCGCGTCATTCACGCACGAACGAATGAGGAGGTAAGTCGCCGCCCGACCTTCATCAGAGTCAGCGAACGCCGTCGACCGCAGGGCTGCGCTGTGGCCGATCACACGCCCGTCGAGTCGGATCTGAACATCCACGCCCGCAACACCGCTCAGCGCTCGCACCGCCCGCTCATCCGCCTCGCTCGGTTCTGCTGCCAGCGGCGTCCAAGTTCTCACCGCACGCTCAGCCATGTCAAACACCGCCGCAGCCGACGCCGGCGACAGAACGCCCGGCCCCGCACCCAACCGCACTCCGACACTCATCCGCACCGACTCTCCCGTACCCAATACCCCAGCATCCCACGCGACAGCCTTCAAGATTCCCGCGTCCCAGAAAATCGCTGCCACCACCATCGCCAGCCACGCCGACAAAGGCGCATGTGTGGTTATCTTGAAACATCGCGCGTGGAGTCTGTGCAACGGGGTTAGCATCGTGTATTCTCTGCACCAGACAGGGCCGGGAAAACCGGCTCCCGCAAAGTCGGCCGCCCTTCGGCGGTCCGCAAACGCTGGGCAGGGCGGCCTGGCATGGAACTTGAAAGGAGTCTTTCAGACATCCGGAGATAAGCCATGCTCGCAGCCTTCGCTCAACTCACCGACAACCGCAAGAAGATCGCTATCCTGGCCCTGCTGAGCTTCATCGCTCTCTGCTAGGCCTTGTGGCCGCGACCCCTTCTCGGCTCCGAACACGCCCGACGAGCCCGCGAACGAGCGTCATACGCTCCTTCCATGACTCAATCCGCAGATGCGCCGTCGCAAAGCCAGAGCGACTCGAGCACCCTCGTCGCCCTCGCGCAAGACCAGATCGAGCGGTTCGGGTCCGACGTGCAGACGCTTAAATCCCAAATCGGCCGCGTCATCATCGGGCACGACGACGTTGTTGAAGGCGTACTGATCGCACTTTTCTCGGGTGGCCACGTCCTGCTCGAAGGCGTTCCCGGTCTGGGCAAGACCTTGCTCGTCCGAACCCTCGCTCGCGTGATGGAACTCTCCTTCACCCGTATCCAGTTCACGCCCGACCTCATGCCCGCCGACATCACCGGGACCACCATCGTCCGCGAGGTCGGCAGCCAGGGAGCAACCCGCCGTGAGTTTGTCTTTGAGCGCGGCCCGGTCTTCGGCCAGATGCTCCTGGCCGACGAAATCAACCGCGCCACGCCCAAGACCCAGAGCGCCTTGCTCGAAGCCATGCAGGAGCGATCGGTCACCGTCGGCGGCACAACCCACGCCCTCCCTCAACCATTCTTCGTTCTGGCAACACAGAACCCCTTGGAGCAGGAGGGCACGTACCCACTTCCCGAGGCCCAACTCGACAGGTTCTTCTTCAAGTTGCTCGTGGGCTATTCCAACCGCCAGGAACTCTTGCAGATCGTCGAGCGCACAACCACCAATGCGCACGCCGAGGTTGAACGCGTGATGAACGCAGAGCGTGTTGACCAGTGCCGTGAACTTGTCCGCCAGGCCGTTGTCACACCTAGCGTCAGCGACTACGCGGTTCGCGCGGTGCTCGCCACGCATCCACGCCACGAGAGCGCCCACACTGCGCCGCAACGCAACGCCGATACACGATCCATCTCCAGCGCCGCCAGCAAGGCGCAGCCGGGCAGAGACCGAGACGCCGGTCGCTTCGGCGTGCCCATGACCGATCGCTACGTCCGAGTTGGTGCTTCGCCGCGTGCGGCCCAGGCGCTGGTTCTGGGTGCCAAATGCCGTGCCCTGATGTACGGCCGCCCCGCCGCGGGTATAGAAGACGTGCAAGCCTTGCTCCCCGCCGTGCTGCGCCATCGTGTGCTGCTGAACTTTGAGGCCATCGCCGAAGGTGTCACCCCCGATCACCTCGTCCAGAACATCGTCTCAACGCTGCCGCTCACGGCCGCGTAAGCAGCGTGCGGTTCTCAAGCCCACCCCAGGTTGAAAGATCCAGCCGCAGCCGGCCGGGCTCAAGTTGCCAGGGTGTCATGGGTCGCGGCCAAGACGAACGATCCCCGTTTGCCTCGGTTCGTTCAAAGCCAATGCGAATCGACTCCGCTGTCGGCAGCCCGCGATTGGTCTGCGCAGCATCCAAGCACGCCGCGGGCAGAGTGATCCAAGCGCTCCATCGCTCACTACCTGCGCCACGAACTCCAACTGCCTGTTCCATCGAATCAGGCTCCGACTCCGCCTTTGCTCCGCCAGCATTGTGAGCGCCCGCCTGTCGAACCGGAGTTGTTGCCGGTCCACCCGATACACCAGCATCCGCCGGAGTCCAGCGGCGAACCTCGGCACGCATCCCGACACTCGCCGGGCCAGTTGCCTCAAAGGTTCCATCGCTTCTCACCGTGCACACCGCCCTCGCTGCATACGGCGCACCGATCCAGATCCGAACCTCGTCCCGCCCCAAAGCGCTTGTTCCAGCCGCCGCACTTTGCAAAGACTCGGCCTCAACGTAGAGCGACCAACTCGCATCCGAGGCTCGCTCGAACTGTTGAGAATCTCGACCAGCACCGTCAACACCGCTCGCCCTCAACGACTTGGTCAGCAGCACTGAGAACCCCCGCTCGCCGATCCCCGGCAAAGGACCCTCTGGATTTGAGAACGCATTGGCCCACCACGTCACCAACCGCCAATCCTGAACCGCCGGACCTAACGCAATCCCCGGCGGGCGAACCTCGGGCGATCGATCCAGCACACGCCGCGTCGCGCGCCACGGGCCAATCCCTAGAAGTGCTGCATCACGCCGCGCGTGTGCGGATCCAACACCAACACCCGCAGCTCCGATCTGCGTGCTGACCGATGCGATCCGGCCAGCACTCAGCCCAAAAACTCCCGGCGGACGATCATCGCCCTGCCATGTGCCGAAGGCTGCGGCTTCCCGCGGCCCCTCCGCCCCCGGCAACCGCACCAAACCGATCGTCGCAGTCGACTGCACTTGGGAGGGATTCGATTGCCCCGCATCGTCGATAACCCACGCTCCGGTAGAGGCTTCGGACCGAAGCCACGATTCAACCCGTTCGATCCGATTCGCGGCCGACTCGCTGGTGCCAAGTAGCGAGCCCTTCACGATTTCCAGGCCCGCCGGGTCTGGATCCCAGACCACCGTCGCCTGCGCGTTTGGTTCATCAAGACTGGGTGCCAGCACCACCAACCCCGCGATACGAGCACGGACTCTGACACCCAAATCAGGCTGGGCAAGCCGGAGCCATTCCAAGCCAAAGGTCCATTCGTCCTCGATCTGCCGGGCCAGCCGATCGAGAATCGGGTCGTCGATGACCCCACTGGTTCGCCAGTTCGTAAGCCCAGCATTGCGAAGAGTTTGTCGGGCGCGCCATCGCAACAGCGGCGAACTGAGCGCCGGCTCCAACGTTGCCAGCAACTGGGCCTGTGCTTCGCTCGGAATGGGACTCTCAGGCTCCACCGATTCAGGTTGGTACGGTGCGTCCAAAAGCCAGCCAATCGGCACACGTCGCGAGGCCAACCACAAGCCCTGGCCCGCGCCGTCGGCGGGCATTTCCAGAACCGCGATCCACGTCGCACGCTCGCGCAAGAACTGGGATTGCGGTCCCGGAGCCGAGAGAAGTTCGCGGGCGCGGTCGGCGGGGGCCGAGCGCCACGCCGCCGCAGAACTGCCTGCGGGTGTCGTGCCGGGGAACCCATCCAGCCACGACGCCGCCTTGTTCTGCGGATGATTGTTGGTTGTGGTTGGCGCGGTCCAGATCAGGTAGAGCGGGGCCGGGATCGATCGGCCCCGATCCAGACGGGCAACCAGTTCTCCAGACGCGATCTGATCGGCCGTCGGTTCGACGGCAAGGATCAGTCGCTCGCCCGCGCGGGCCCACACGATCGGTGTGGCGGTGGAATCAAAGCGGTTTATGTAGCGTCCGGGCTCGCCCATTCGCGCTGTTCTGATAGAAACTGCGGCGTTTTGGTCGCGGGAGCGATCGGTTGTGCAACCACATGGGAGTGTTGTGGTGACGAGGCACGCGGCGGCGAAGCACGCGGCGGCGAAAGGCGGGCGATTGGAGTGGCGATCGGCAAGGCCTGCGCGTTGTGATGTGTGGTTCGACCAGAATGCACTTGGAAAGTGGGACGGAGCGAAGTTGGACGCTTTGCGACCCGATAACAAACCCACGATTGGGCAACGGGTTAGGAAGCGAGTTGGCAAACGGGTCGGGGTGAAGGCTCGGGACATGACCCGGGCCAGAGACAACTTCCAGAAGAGGTGCGGCATGGTCCTGAGCACGAACGACGGTTCCTTCACGTTCCGGGTCTACCTGCCAGAGGCGCTCCGCGTGGATCTGGTCGGCGGTTTCACGGCCTGGCGCACGAACGCCACCGCCATGCAGCGAGAGGATACGGGCTGGTGGACGGCGAAGGTTGAACTGCCCGCGGGCGACCACGATTTCTCTTACTTGGTCGACGATTCTGTGTGGATGCCGGACTACGCCGCGTCGGGCGTGAAGCGGAACCCCTTTGGCGGCTGGGTCAGCCAGATTCACGTGCCGGTTTCGACCGTACGCGGCGTGGTAACAACGGTTCGACGCAGCGCGATCGCGGCGTGAGTGATAGCCGGGGCGGCTGCTGAAGCAAACGGAAGTCCGGGCGCTCGGCGCGAATGGCGGAAACTGCGTGGGCGGGGGGCGAGACAACGGAGAACGCGTGGCTGCTGAAGTACCGTCATGGCGGTTCGTCGGTGGCCGCACGCGGTCTGAGAGGTCGGCCTCGTCCAAACGCTCACGAAGGGCGAGCAATTCACTCAGAGGAAGCGCTTTGGGCTGTCGGTGTTGCGTCGATCGTGGGTTCGAGGTGGTCTGCCACCCCAACCATGGCACGTCTTACACCCGAAGTGGCTTTGACTGTGATCCTGTTGGCTTTGAGGCTCACTACCGCAGCCCGTGGCTGGCGAGTGTCGCGGCGAAACTGAAGCGGCACGCCGCGACGTTTGGGAGGTTCCGCCGAAGGATGTGGGCTGTAGTTCTGCGTTCAGCCAGCGCCGTACTCGTCCATCGGCGGGCACGAGCAGACAAGATTGCGGTCGCCGTAGGGATTGTCAACTCGGCCCACGGGTGGCCAGAACTTCGACTCCTTCAGCCAGGGCGCGCCGGGCGGGAAGGCCGCCTGTTGGCGTGAGTATGTGTGCTTCCACTCGTCGGCGCTGACCATGCCGATGGTGTGCGGCGCGTGCTTGAGCGGGTTGTCGATCTTGTCTGCGTGACCGGCTTCGATCGCACGAATCTCTTCGCGGATGGCGATCATGGCGTCGCAGAAACGGTCGAGTTCCTGCTTGGGTTCGCTCTCGGTCGGCTCGATCATCAGCGTGCCGGGCACGGGCCATGACATCGTGGGGCCGTGGAAGCCGTAGTCCTGCAAGCGTTTGGCGACGTCGTCGGGCTTGATGCCGACGGATTTGTCGAAGGGGCGCAGGTCGATGATGAACTCATGTGCGCACATGCCGGGCAAGCCCTGCTTGAGCACACGGCCTCGGAAGAGGATTGGGTAGTGGCCTTCGAGTCGCTTGGCCATGTAATTGGCGCTGAGGATCGCTACTTGCGTGGCCTTGGTGAGACCTGCGCCGGCCATGAGCGCGATATAGACCCAGGGAATGACGAGGATGCTGGGGCTTCCGTAGGGGGCTGCGCTGACGGGTCCGATGGCGCTGGTCGCCTGAAGAGCGGGCGGACAGACGGGGTGGCCCGGCAGGAAGGGTTTGAGGTGCTCGGCGACGCAGATGGGGCCCATGCCGGGTCCGCCGCCGCCGTGCGGGATGCAGAAGGTTTTGTGCAGGTTGAGGTGGCAAACATCGGCACCGATTTCGCCTGGGCTTGTGAGTCCGACCTGGGCGTTCATGTTGGCGCCGTCCATGTAGACCTGCCCGCCGCGTTCGTGAACGATGGCGATTGCGTCGCGGATGTCTTCCTCGAAGACGCCGTAGGTGCTGGGGTAGGTGACCATGAGCGCGCCGAGCGCATCGCGGTGCAGATCGGCCTTGGCGGCGAGGTCCTTGAGGTCGAAGTTGCCTTGCGGATCGTTCTTGACGACGACCACGCGGAAGCCGGCCATGACGGCGCTGGCGGGGTTGGTGCCGTGGGCACTCTCGGGGATGAGGCAGACGTCGCGGTGGGGCTGGTTTCGAGAGAGGTGATAAGCACGGATGACCATCAGGCCCGCGTACTCGCCTTGGGCGCCGGCGTTGGGCTGAAGGCTGGTCGCGGCGAAGCCGGTGATGCGAGAGAGCCAAGATTCGAGGTCGGCAAAGAGTTTCTGATAGCCGAGCGTCTGGTTCGACGGCGCGAAGGGGTGCATCTGGCCGAACTCTGGCCAAGTGACGGGGATCATCTCACACGTCGCGTTGAGTTTCATGGTGCATGAGCCCAGTGGGATCATGCTGTGCGCCAGCGACAGATCGCGGCCCATAAGCCGGAAGATGTAGCGCAGCATCTCGGTCTCAGAATGATGGACGTTGAAGACGCGGTGCGTCAGGAAGGGGCTGACGCGGGCAAAGGCGGGCGGGAAGTCGAGCTTGCACTTGGCGAGGATGGAATCGAGATCAACTTTGGTCGCGTTGTCGAGGCTGAAAGCGGCGCAGAGGTCCTCGAAGTCGGCGAGGGTCGTGGTTTCGTCGAAACTCACGCCGATTGAGCCGTCGTCGAGGTAGCGGAGGTTCAGTCCGTGTTCCTCAGCTTGGCGGCGAATCTGTGCCGCGTCTGGGGCCGTCTTGAGCGAAGCAGTCTTTGGCGATGCAGTCTTTGAGTCGGCGGGCCAAACGCGCACGGTGTCAAAGATCAGGTCGGTATCGCTGACGCGATGGCCGAGCGTATGGACAGCGGACCGGAACGCCTGAGCAAAGGCGTGGGTGCGTTGGGCGATGCGCTTGAGACCCTCTGGACCGTGATAGACACCGTAGAAACCGGCGACGATGGCCAGCAGTGCTTGGGCGGTGCAGATGTTGCTTGTGGCCTTCTCACGCTTG
>JBGSRG010000116.1:0-10578 GCA_041737685.1 Phycisphaerales bacterium
GTTTCGAGCGATGCGAACTGACGTTCGAGCGTGGTACGCCGAGATTCGAGCGTCGCCGTGAGCCGCGAGATGCGATCGTTCTGCAACTTGATCTGGTCGTCGATCGTCCGCTGCTTTCTCGTCAGCACGCCCGATGTTCCATTGAGGAACCCGTCGATCGACTGGGAGAGCAGTTCGGCCACGCCCTGCGATCGATAAGTCTGCGTCGGGTTTGCGTCTACCGCGGTGATGCCCGGGGCGATCTCGACGGTTGGTGACGTGGGGTTGAGTTCGGAAGCCGCGAAGAGTTGGCGCACGCCCTCGGGGTCTTGGCTCAGGGCCGTGCGAAGTTTCTCGGTGTCGAGTTGCAGGCTCGCGCCCTGACCAATCCGCACACCGACCTGGCTGAGCGATCGGAAAGAGCCCGTGACACCGGATGCTTGACGCTGAATGGCTGTGTAGAGCGACGATCGGAGTTGCAGCGCGGTGGAATCGCCCAGCAGCACGCCCCTCTGCTGCGTCTCGGCGTTGTAACTGGTGTAGCGAGAAATCCGCGTGAGGGTGTCGTTGAAGGCCGTGACAAACTCCTGCACCGCCGACTCAATCTCCTCGGAGTTCTGCGTCACGCTGACGGTGACGGGCGTTTCACTTGCACTCTGGGCGTTGATGGTCACGCCATCAATCAGGCCGCTGACGGTGTTGGTGTTGCTCGAAACCAGAATCGCCGTCGCCGGATCGTCAGAGCCGAAGAACAGTCGGGCGTTCTCCCCTCGGCTCACGGTGGAAAGGCCGAGGTCGGCCCCGGTTGAGTCGATGAGGAACCGACCCGCGTCGCCTGTCAGCGACGAGACCAGTCGCAGGCGGAACGGGGTTGAACTCGCACCGTCGGTGATCACCGACGCCCGCGCAGAGACGTTGGACTCGTTGATCTTTGCAACGATCTGGTCGAGCGTTTCGGCACCGGTGAGCGTCAGTCGACGCTCGGCACTTCCGTCGATGAAGTTGCTCGCGTCGGCGTCGGTGGCTTCGCCGCTGATGCGGAGGTTTCTCGCCACACTCCCCGTCAGATCGGTCACTTTGATTTTCGAGCCAGCGCCCGTGAAGGCCGGATCTTTCTCGAGCAGCAGGCCGTCGCCGTTGTCGTTGATGCGGGCGCGGATTCCGACACCCTTGGAGTTGATCTCATCGATAACGTCGCCGAGCGTGTTCGAGTCGGACCCGATATCGACGGTCGAGCGGCTTCCACCCGGCCCGATGATCTCAAACTGTCCGGTGCCGATGCCGGTGCCGGAGTTGATCGTGGTGAGGCGGGTGGATTCGTTGATGTACCGCTTCTGCAAGCGGGAGCCGTTCACAGAGCCATTCACTGGGCCTGTGGCTTCGGTCGAGATGCCCAGGGCCGACGCTCCGCTGCCGCCGATGCTCAGACCGTCAGAACCGGTTGATGTGTCCGTCACGACGATGCCGGTGCCACCAGAGTTCAGGGCCAGTTGCAGCCGATCGCCCGTCTGGGCGCGGATGGATCGCATGATCGAGTCGAGCGAGTCATCAGTGTCGATCGTGAACGTGAATCTCTCGCCGTCGCGGGTCGCTATCTCGAACGCACCGCCCGCCAGGCCAGCGCCGCCCGAGAGCGTTGATGCCAGCGTTGAGTTGAGATTCGACTGCACCCGCGCGCCCGTCAGCGTTGTGCCGCTGGTTGTGCCCACCAGGCCCAGGTCTTGTGCGGCAGACCCGGCGGTGCCCGCGATCACCTGAAAGTCGTCGCTGCCGTTGGCGACCGATGAATCAACCAACTCGAAGCTCTGACCGTTGGCACCGACCCGTACATCGACGTAGCCCTCGGTCTGCTCGCTGATGCGCTGCCGGAGTTGCGAGAGCGTGGTCACGGCACCCTTGGTCTTGGTCAGCGCGTTGTCCACCAACTCGTAGACATCGCCTATGTCGATGTCGTAGGACTTCCCTTCGCGAGTCTTGATCGTGAAGTCGGGTGTGCCGCCCGTACCCGCGGCTTTGTTGAAGCGCACACCCAGGCCGTTTCGCAACGTCTGCAGCGACGTGTTCTCGCCGATGGAGAAGACGCTGCGGCCCGAGATCGTGCCCGCGACCGCCGCGCCGTCGATGCCCAGGCTCGTTGCGGTGGTGTAGCCCGCCGAGTCGGCGATGGTCAATGTGCCGCCGCCACCCGCAAGGTCCGTCACTTTGAAGCCCTTGCCATCGGCTTCGACCCGAACGCGAACGCCCGAGTTAGAGTTGAATGCCTCGAGCACTTCGCTGACGGTCGCGACGCGGGAAAGATCGATCACGGCGCGGGCGCCGCTGGAGTCGATTACTTCGACCTTGCCGCGGGCAACGCCGTTGCCGCCATTGAACTCAGAGAGCGAAGTATCGCGATCAAGCCGTGCGGCCTCAGGCTCGAAAGTGAGCGACGTGAGGCCGAGCGACGAAGAGTTGCGGTCGATGAAGCCGCGAGAAAGCGATTGCTGAGTGCTCACGACGCGAGCGACGGTGAACCGAAAGCTGCCCGCAGTAGCGCCAGCCGAAGCGGTGGCTGTCAGCACGTCGGAGTTGCTGCTGGTCGTCTTGGCTGATTCAAACACGCGGTTGACGCGGAACTTAGATGCCGCGGTCTTGAGCGTGGAGAGCCGTGAGTTCAGATCCAGCCACGCCGTCTGCTGCGTCTGCAACTGGTTCACGCGTTGTTGCGCCAGCGAGCGCGGGCGTGCCTCAATCGACAGCAACTGGTTGATGATCTCGCCGGTGTTCAGCCCGCTGATCAGGCCGGTGCTTGAAGAAATACCGCTCATGGATCCTCCCCGACGGTGTCATGCCGCCTTGCGTTGCGCGCGATTGGCCGGCTCAGACCTGCCGCGGCCGTCGCGCATCGATGGGCGGTCCAAGCCGCGCTGTCGAAGCGAGAGCACGTCCATCGCCCAAACCTGAAGCATCCGATGGAACATCCTGTTCATATCCATTGCCCGTGTCTCCGCCGAGCCTGTCCGATCATCACTGTGCACGATCTGCATGGGGAGCGCCTCTTGGCAAACCCATTGCGGCCAAAGGCTTCCATCGGCTCGGGGTGCTTCGCTGCTAGAAACGCCCCTTGCCGCTCGCCGTCCCCATCGCCCCGAGTTCTGACCTGCTTTCAGGCCAAGGTGGCCGCACGGTTGCGATGCTCGAATCGGCGTGATGTGGCCTCGGCTTGGGCGGTGCAGGAATATTCCGTCCGTCCACCGAAACTGGGGGCGTGATTGCCGCAAGTCTTGCGCCATCGCGTGCTGATTCGCGGCAAGCGGGATAGAGTCGCAACGAATCGGTTGAACAGCCGGTCGGCCTGATCGCCGATGTTTAGGCCTAAGGGTTGACGACCGTTTCCATCGCGTCGCCATTTACTCGTGGCTCCACTTGTTTGGTTGTCGAGCGACGGCAAGACTGCGCTGGCACAGTGCGCATGCGGATTGAACCGAGGCAAAGCAGCATGGGTCGAGTTTCGAGCGCAGTTCGCGCAGTCATTCTGGTGCTCTCAGCGCTCACGTTGCTCTCCGCAGCGGCGGGAGTCGCGTTCGCGGTCTCCAATGACCCGCCGGCTTGGTTCGTGCTTGGATTTGAGACTTTGGTTGCGCTTGCGGCCGTCTGTGGCGGGCTGCTGGGCCTGGGCAAGTTTCGGCAGGGGCCGTCGATCGGCCTTCTCTGCGTTGCTGGGGCTATGGGTGTTTGCTCGCTGCTCGCCTATCAGGCAGCCCCGCGCCTGCCGGGCCTGCAACTTGCACCCTGGTTGATCGGCCGGGGCGTTGTGGCGGGCTTGCTGGTGATTCTGGCGGCGTGGATCACTGTTGCGCAGAACCCGCGCGTCGCTCTGCCGGACTTGCTCAAGGGTGGGTTGCTCGCTGGGGTTTTCTTGGCCTCCGCCGCTGGGCTTGCACTCGTCAGAGGCCAGATAGTGTTGCTCGACGGCTGGCTGCAGTTCGTGGTCTGGCTGGTCGCTTCGGTGTGGCTCATCGCGCTGTTCGCACCCGCTCTACACCTGCTGATTCGAGCATTCAACCGCGCGATTTCTGTGCCGAATGCGCCGTCGCCGGGGTGAGTGTCGAGGTGTTGCCGCTGAAAAACGAAAACGACCAACCGTTGCTTCACGCAAGGTTGGTCGTGTTGGTTTCGTGGAAGTTGGGACTCGTTCTCGATCGGATCGGGCCGGGTGAGGGCTGATGAGCCGACGAGTCGCCTCTTTCAGCGAGCATCCTTCGGGCGCAGAACCAACGAAGTGAATTGGAAGCCATCGGGCGAGGGCCGGAAGACACTTACCGCATCGCCGATGTGCTTGGCGATGTCTTCAACCGGGGGCAAGTTCTTCGTCCACTTCTCCATCGCCTCGTTGGTGTACTCGTCCTCATCCTCGGGGCTGATCTCGATGCCCGCCTCGCGGAGTTGCGCAAGCGCGATCTTGCCAGCGTTCTGTATGCGCCAATAGCTGAACTCGACCGACTCTCGGCCCGCCATGTAGCTGTACGAGTTGCCCTGACCCTTCAACGCTGCCACCGCCTTGCGGAAGCGGGGCTCATCGGCCAACTTCGATCCCTCCGCGGGCTTTGATGCGGCACGCAGACCATTCTCAACCGCTTCCGACGTGCCGATGAAGACGTGGCCGGCGCCGATGCCGATCGCCGTGGGTACGAACCCGCCGTCATAAACCTGAAAGCCCTGGAAGTCGCGTGCTTCTGCGCCGATCTGGCCTGCGAAAGCGAGCACGGCGTTGTTTACGGCCAACTCGTCTTTGCACTCGATCGCCACGAGTTGCTGCTCGCTCGTCGCCGAGAACGGACGGGTGATAGAAGTCGTGGTGTAGACGTTTGGCCCGAGGGCACGCAAGGCAGGGCCGAACGACCCCTCGAAAGCCTGCAAGCCGCCGTCGATCTCGGCCTTCATCTCGGCGGGAAAGATGGTTGCGACGTTGCGAATGACGCCCATCAACTGATCAAACTTGACGGTGAACCGACCGACGCTGATGGCATCTGCCGGGGCAAAGGCGGGCGGATTGAACGCTGATGACTCAGCATCCAGCAGCGAGAAGAGGCCCCGCTTGCCGTTGGAGAGCAGGCCGATTGTTTGCTCGACATCCGCCGCGGCGGTGTTGAACTTCATGCCGACGCTTGCGGCCTTGAACTCGGTAAGCCCCAACGCCTCAATGAGCTTGGGAAAGTCCACAGGAATGGGGATCGGGAGCATCGGCCCGTCGGCGAGCGCCGTCCGGATCTGCTGTCGCAATCCGTCGGTGAGCATGATCGTCGCGCTCATGTGGTTGTCCGTGCCGACCTGTGCCATCGCGTCCTTGAAGAGCGGCTGATCGGCAAGTCCGTCTCCTCGGCCGGCACGCAGATCGCGCAGGCAGCGTCCGAACGTCTCATCGTGAGAGGCCAAGATCAACGAACCACCCACTCGGGCAAGGTGCATAGTGTCGAGATGGTCCAGATCCGGACCGCCCTCGTCGTCAAAGTCGAAGTCGTCGTCGCCGTTCATTTCGTCGTCGTCGGCACCTTCGTCGTTGGCCTTCTCGACGAATTCGATGGTGTACCTGACGATGCCGTCCTCAGATCGCTCGTCGAGTTTGATCAAGCCGTCGGCCACGCCTTCTCGCAGCAGTTTGACGATCTCGGACTCGGCCTTCTCGGCGCCGTCGCCGAAGTCTGAAAGCAGGATGACGTGCGGCAGGTTCTGAGGTGGGAAGTCCGCCTCTTTGGACTTGGTTTGCGCCATGTGGACGGCCAGTCCGACTGCTCCGGTCGGCTCATCCATCTCGCGGGCGAAGTCTCGCCAGCGTGTCAGCATTCGAGTCGCGTCGGCGCTCTCAGACTTCATCTGCTCGGTCAGGTCATCGATGTACCGCTGTACGCTCGGCTCGCGCCAGAGGTTGGCCATTGAAGTCTTGTCGAAGGCCGTTCGCATCATCGCCCAGTTCGGGATCGTCACGATGGCGATGCTGTCCTTGGGTGCGACCATCGTGATGGAAGGGGGTTCGGCGGCGAGCAGCAGAGTTGGCTGGACCATCGGCAGAACCAGCGCGGCTACGGGCATGCTGGCAAGAAAGGCGGACGCGAAAGTTCGCATGAGAATCCTCGGTGACAGTGAGAAGGTGCGGCGAATACGTTGGGACAGTTAAAGGATTGTTCCGCTTCTGGCCGCGAGAGTTGCAGGGCCAGGATCAAGGGCGACTTGCAGGCCAGTTCGTTTCGGGCCCATCAGTTCCGAGTAGACTCGCCCGACGCGTCGTCCAGGACCGGGTTGGTCCCGAAGTTTTCGCGCGTGGGGGGGGTGTTGTAACTGTACCCGGAGTTGGGGTTGTCGCGATTGAAAGCGAAGGCATCCCTGTTGCGGATGAAGTCTCGCACGTACCGAAGCGGGATGGCGAAGTTCAGTCCCTCGCCGAGCGGGATGCCCATGTTGGTGACGCCGATGACCTCGCCCTTCTCGTTGAAGAGCGGGCCGCCCGAGTTGCCGGGATTGATCTGCGTGTCCGTCTGGATGTATGTCAGTCCCTCGAAACTCCGCTGCGTTGTCGAGACCACACCCCGGCTGAGCGTTCGTTCCAAGCCGAGCGGCGCACCGATCGCGAACACGTCTTGACCTACGGCCAGGTCCTCTTCGCCCTGAACCAGCGCGAAGGGAAACTGCTCACCATCCCTGCCGCGGATTTTGATGAGCGCGAGGTCCAGGTGGTCGTTGACAGCGATGATCTCGACGTCGTCGATGACGCGTAGACGGAAGTCGGTGTCGGTCTGCTCGTAGACCGTGACTTTGATCTTTCGCTCGCCCTGAACCACGTGCGCGTTGGTCACGGCGTGGCCATCCGGGCTGATGATGAACCCAGAGCCAAGTCCTCGCGGCGTGCTGACCTTAATCACCGCACCGCCGAAGAGTCGGGCAAGTTCCTTTGGCGATCGGCCGGGGAGATTCGTCGCGGTGCGATAGAGATAGCCGGAATCTGAGGTGCCCGTGACGGCCTCCGACCGCGCGGCTCGCTCGATGGAATCCACGCGAGCACGCGGCACCTGCAAGACCTGATAGCCCAGATCAAGCCACAGCGACTCGCTGTTCTCCTTCAGTATCGGAGCAACCAACTTGGTGCCGTCGAGCATGGTGACGGTGTCTCCCAACACCTTCTTAATCGGTGCCGGCTGCCTGGGTGCCGATTCGGACGATTCTGTCAGTCCGGCCTGCGGGGCATCAGGCGAATCAGGCTCGGGAACTGCATCAGCATCGGGCTGCACGCCGGCCATGACCAGCGCAGTGGCGGTGAGCAGAGTCGCGACGAGCCACCAGATCGATCGTGTTCGCATGAGTCGCTCCGATTATCGACCGAACAAAAGATCCCGAGGATCTACCCGCCCAAGTGTACCAGTCCCGGCAATCATGGGGCTTGAACGCGGCATTCGCTACGGCCAATCATTCGAGCGCACGCTGCGCCGGATCTACCATCCGTCATCAAGCCCGACCGCGCTGGCACCTTCGCTACACTGGACATTCGGGCGGGGCATTCGGCCGGGCCAAACCCGCAACCAAGCCGATTCCTGCCCTTCCCGCCGCGATCAAGTCTCTGCCACATCTCAAGCCCCAAATCCCGATGGAAACCGCCGCCATGCCATACCGGATCACCGCCTTCGCAACGCTCATCGTCCTGTGCCTCGCCTCGTCCGCACAGGCGCAGACGGGTGAGGATCTTGGCCGCTTCTTTGGCTTTGACGAAGCCCGCATTGTGGTCATTGACGACGGCTTCGGACCAGCGGTCGTGGCCGACTTCAACGCCGACGGCCGACCGGACTTGGCCGTCGTCAACAATCGCAAGAGCCGGATTGAATTGCACTTGCTGCGGGCCTCCTTGCGCACCGACTTGGAGATCTCGCGCCGGCTGCGAGCCAACGAGATTCCGCCCAGCCCCTGGTACGACAGGGTCGACGTCTCGGTCGCCCACCGCGTAGGCGCGATCACGCCGTTTGACTTTGATTCTGACGGCAAACTCGACCTGATCTACGCCGGCACGAACCCCTCGGAACTGGTGTTCATGCGTCAGGTGGCCGTGGGCAAGTTTGAGAGCGTGCTTCGCCGGCGGGTGCAGGGGCTTTCACCGTCGCGAACCGGACTAGAGATCGGCGACGTCATGGGCGACGAGGTACCAGAACTGCTCGCTCTCGCCGACGGCAGAGCGCTCGCATTTCCCATCCGCTCTGACCCGAGTCAGACGGGCAAAGTCTCGTTGGGCGATCCGACAACGCTTGGATCTTCGGGCAAACTGCTGGCGCTGTTCATCGAGGACTTTGACGGCGACGGCAAGAACGATCTGCTGGGCGCAGCTCCGGAAGACGCGGCACCGCTGCGTGTCTGGCTGCAACGACAAGACCCGCGATCTGCCACCAAGATGGGCCTGCTCAACTCTGAACTGCGGTTCGACATGCCCGCGCTGCGCGAGGCCGAGCCGATCCGTTTCCCGGGTCGCGCGGGCGCGTCCATCGGTGTGATCGAGCGCGCTTCCAAGCGGAGCGTCTACTTTGACCTGATCGAAGCGCAGGTTGACGCGGGCGAACTGCTGAGCGACGCGAACGCCGAAACCATCGTGCAGGCCGAGGTCAGTGGATTCCCCGACGGCGACAATAAAGACCGATCCATCGTCGTCGCGGATATCGATGGCGACGGGCTGCCTGATATCTTGGCCACAGACTCAAAGTCGAACACACTGGTGCTCTATCGGCAAGGCTCGGGTGTTGGCCTGACCAAGCCCGAATCGTTCTCGGCCTTCAAGAAGCCCAAGCAAGTGGCCGTTGGTCGCTGGAGGGCCGACAGCAGCGACAGCGCACCCGACGTGTTCGTTCTCTCTGAGGATGAGAAGGCGGTTGGTGTAACTCGTTTCGATACGCAGGCAGGCAAACTGGGCTTCCCGTCTCCCTTGCCCATCAAGGCCGCCGGGGCAACGCCCGTGGCGATGGGCTTTGTTGACCTTGGGCAGTCGTCTGCCGGGCATGGCGCACAGGCCAGTGGCGGGCGGCTGGCTGTCATTGTGAAGGACCGGCGCGACCACACGCTGGAACTTCACCGCCCACCGGCCGATGGATCGGCGCCCACGGCCGACAACATCGTCAGTTTCCCGCTCAAAGACGTGAGCCGCGCACCGCAGTCGGTGCTCTCGGCCGATGTTGACCACGACGGTGCGATCGACATCCTGCTCTTCACGCCCAACGAGCCGATGATCATGCTTCGCGCAACGGGCGATGCCGACCCTGAGAAAGCCTTTGAAGTTCTCACCGACAAACAGATGCCGCAGTTCGGGCTTGTGCAGTCGGCCGGACCCGACAACACCGTGCTGCTCGACATCACCGGCGACGGCGCAGCCGAACTGCTCATCGCCACCGACAACTTCGTGCGGGCGTGCAACTACGACACCGGCTCAGGCTGGAGCGTTGAAGAGCAGGTGACCATCAGCGATAACGGCACCAAACTCTCGGGACTCTCCACGCTCAACACGTCCGAAGGTCCGATGATCGTCGCCAGCGACCGCGGTAACTCGCGATTGATCGTCTTGGCCCGAGAAGCGCAGGGCAGTGGCGAGAAGGGCGGTGCAGGCAAAGACAAGGGTTGGGCCGTACGAACACGCCTGCGGCTCGACGGGTTCTCTCTTGGTGCCGTCGCCGCCGGCAACTTCGCCGGTCGATCAGCCGGCGCTGCCGACACGGGCATTCTCTGCTTCTCGCCCGACAGTTTCGCTCTCGTGCGGCTCGGCGGACGGCGCTACGAACTGAACTCGTTCGCGGCCTTCAGCCCAGAAGACGAGCAGCGAACCGAGCATGAGATCGAAGTTGGCGACGTCAACGGCGACGGTTATCTCGATGCGATCACGCTCGACGCCGCGGAGCGACGGTGCGGAATCTACACATTCTCCGCTTCCAGAAAGTTGTACTTCGCCACCGAGTTTGAGGTCTTCCAGGCGAGGCTCTTTCGCGGCGGATCGTCGCGAGACTTTGAGCCGCGCGACGCCATCGTGACGGACGCCACGGGCGATGGCCGGGCCGACATCGTGCTGACCGTTCACGACCGGCTCATCATCTATCCGCAGTCGGCGAAGCCTCAGCGCTGAAGGTTGAGGGAACGCTCGCATCAGCAGTTGGTAAGGCGACCGCTTGGATGAAAGCCCGCACGACGGCTGTGGCTTGCTGGCTGGCAGCAGCGTTGGTCCACATGTCAAGGTGACCGCAGCTGGGGATCACCTCGAACCGGCCGCGAGGCGCCGCCGTGGCGATCGATCGTCCGTCGGCGGGCGGGCAGACCTCGTCGTGCTCGCCCTGCAGCACGAGGAGCGGGCAGTCATGAAGCAAGCCGGCAAGCGAAACGCGATCGCCAAAGCCCGGCGGGTTCGTGCAGTCGTTCGGCTTGCTCACGATTGAAGCGCCTATGCCCGGCTCGTTGGGTGCTCTGCCAGAACTGAGATCGCTTCGCCATGCCGCTCGCGCCCATCGCACGCCACGCCAACTCCGTTCGAGCAGCACGCCCAGCAGCACCATCGCGCCGGGAAGGACCAGACGGTGCGGCAGGCCACGCATTCGCAGCACGCTTCGGGCT
>JBGSRG010000129.1:0-2042 GCA_041737685.1 Phycisphaerales bacterium
CGAACTCGTCAAGCGCGGCGGCATCTGGATCGTGATGCCCGACGGCAAAGAGATGACCCAGCCCGTGTGGGTCAAAGACCCGAGCGTGAAGAACGCGCGTGAGGGCGACAAGGTCGCGGTGGAGATCACCACCTATGCCGAGGGCAACGAACTGCCCGAGGGCGTGATCACGCGCGTGCTGGGCGAGGCGGGCCTGCCCGACGTCGAGACCCAAGCCGTGATCGTCGCCTACGACCTGCCTGGCGAGTTTCCCAAAGCCTGCAACGACGAGGCCCGCGCCGCGACCCGCGCCTTTGATGAGGAAGTACTCAAGCTCGAACGCGGCGAGATTCCTCGGAGCGAGCGTCAGGACCTTCGCGGCGAGTACATCATCACGATCGATCCGCCCGATGCCAAGGACTATGACGACGCGATCTCCATCTCCCGCACGCCCGACGGCGGTTGGTCGCTGGGCGTTCACATCGCCGACGTGGCGCACTTCATCGGTCACGGATCGGCGATGGATGTTGAGGGGCGCGATCGGGGCAACAGCGTCTATCTGCCGCGGCTGGTGATCCCCATGCTGCCCGAGACGCTGAGCAACGGCATCTGCTCGCTGAGCGAGGGCGTGGTGCGCTTTTGCAAGAGCGCCTTTATGGTCTACGCCGCGGACGGATCGATCCGCAAGAGCGGCGTGGCCAGCACCGCCATCAAGAGTGGCAAGCGACTGACGTATCTCGAAGCGCAGGCCCTGATCGACGGCGATCTGCGCGAGGCCCGCAAGCACGCCAAGACCGAGCCAAAGTACACCGACCAACTGATCCAGACTCTGCGAGAGATGGACCGCTGTGCCAAGACCGTCCGCGAGCGCCGGCGGCGCGGCGGCATGATCCACCTGGAATTGCCCGAGGTGAACCTGGTCTTTGACGAGACGGGTCATGTTGTCGATGCCGAGCCTGAGGACGATGCCTTCACCCACACGCTTATCGAGATGTTCATGGTGGAGGCCAACGAGGTGCTGGCCCGGCTCTTTGAGGGTGTGTCTGTGCCGTTGCTCCGGCGGGTTCACCCTGAGCCCACGCCCGGCGTGGTGCAAGATCTTCGCACCGCCGCGAAGGTTGCGGGATTCAACATTCCCAAGAACCCCACGCGGCATGAGTTGCAAGCGCTGCTGGACGCGACCGCGGGCACGGGCGCTGCGCGGGCGGTCCACATGGCGGTTCTGCGAACACTGACACGCGCCGAATACTCCCCCGCGCTGATCGGCCACTTTGCCCTTGCGAGTGATGCGTACGCGCACTTCACCAGTCCTATCCGGCGCTATCCAGACTTGACGGTTCACCGAGCGCTCGCGGCGTATCTGGCCCACACTGACAATGGGCACGCGCCGCCGAAGGACGATGCCGAACGCAAGCGCCTGGGCCAGAAACTGCGCGATCTGGGCGCCGAGGCCGGCGTGCCCGAGCAGGACGAACTTGTGGAGATTGGCTATCACTGCTCACAGAAAGAGCGCAACGCGGCCGACGCGGAGCGGAGTCTGAGACAGTTCCTGGTTCTGCAGTTGTTGCAGAATCACGTCGGCGAGACTTTCGAGGGCGTGATCACCGGTGTGACCAACGCCGGTGTCTTTGTTGAACTCACGAAGTATCTTTGCGACGGCATGATCAAGTCGAGCGATCTGCCAACGGGAGCGCAGGGCCAACGCGGCGGGCGCTGGCAGATCGACCAGCGCTCGGGCGCGCTGGTTCACCCTTCGAGCGGGCGCAGTTTCAGCATGGGCGAGAAGGTTCAGGTGACGGTCGCCACTGTTGATCTTGCGATGCGCAAGCTGGATCTGGTCATCACCGATCCCAAGGGCCGCGATGTGGGCAAGGCCAAGACGATGAAAGTCAAGGGCGGTATCGGCGGCGGCGAAGATTCGAACGACCAGTGGGGGCTTAAGAGCCTCGACTTCAGCACCGGGGCGGACCGGCGGGCCAGTCGCAGCAAGCAGCGCGACAAGGCCAAGACGGACCATCGCGTGGCGCGCAAGAAGAAGGGCAAGTGAGGCGGTGTTGGACCGT
>JBGSRG010000130.1:0-3051 GCA_041737685.1 Phycisphaerales bacterium
CTCGCCGCCGCTGAGTCGACGAGCGGCCTGACTTGCGGCGTTCTCGCGAGTCTGGCCTTGAATCGGCTCGCGCGAGCCGAGCCGTGAGGCGGGTGCTCGGGGCTGATCGACACGAGCCTTCGGTGTCACGGTTTGTCGGCCCGGTTGCGACTGGCGTGGGGCCTGGCTGGAACGGGCTGTTGGCTGGGGTCGAGAGATTGGCTGGCTTCGGCGTTGTGACTGCAACTGACCTTGGGTTTGGGCCTGAACTTGCGCCTGGCGCTGACGGGCAATTTCTTGCAGCCGGCGGAGCGCGTCGGCCTCATTTCTGGCCTTGTCGGGGATCGGCGCCGCCGAGGGACCTACTGCGGTCATGGGCGGTCCCTGGGCCGTGCGGCCGGTTTGTGGGAGCGAATCATCGCGTCCGGTGCGAAGCAGTTCTTCTTGCCGGTGCCTCACCAGCAGTTCACGGCGGCGCGACTCCTTCGATTCCTTCATTTTCTTGGCGATGGCGCTGAACACCGGCCCGCCGATGACCAAGATCAGGAAGAGGATCTGGATGATGTCGCGCATTGATACGTTCATGGTGAGTGAAGGGTAACACCCGGCGCGTGCCGCCGCACCTAATCTTTGGCTCGGGCCGACTCTCGACCAAATGCATCGTGTTGGGGGCTTGGACGATGGGCGGGGCGGGGAGCAACCTGGAGCAGATGCACATGACCACGCCTCGAACCGTCGCCGTCAGCGGAGCAACCGGCTTTGTCGGGCGATACGTGGTTCGCGAACTTGTGCGGCGGGGCCATGGCGTGCGAGCATTGGTGCGCGACTCGGAGAAGGCCTACGGGGTGCTGGGCTCGGCGGGCGAGCTCCGGCGGTCGGGCGTTGAACTGGTCGTGGGCGATGTTTGCGATGCCAACGTGGCCGACGAACTGATCGGCCCTTGTGATGCGGTTGTACACCTTGTCGGCATCATCCGCGAGGTTCGCGGTGCGACACGAAACGACCCGCCCCAGACGTTCGAGCGGATGCACATCAACGCCACCCGCACGATGGTTGAAGCGGCGAGCCGGGCGGGCGTGAAGCGATACATCCAGATGTCTGCTTTGGGCGTTGGGCCAGAGGGCCGAAGTGAGTATCAGCAGACCAAGTGGGAGGCAGAGGGCTTGGTTCGTCGATCGGGATTGGATTGGACCGTGATGCGGCCCAGCTTGATTCACGGCCCGGACGGCGAGTTCATTCAGATGCTGGGCGACCTTGCCAGCGGCGAAATGGCTCCCTATTTCTTCATCCCCTACTTCGTTCGGATGGAGAAAGACCAGCGCGTTCCTGCGGGCGGTTCGGAGTTTGTGCCCGCCGATGTGCAGCCGATCCACGTTGAGGATGTCGCCTGGGCCATAGCCCAAGCACTCGAGCGGCCCGAGGCGATCGGCGAGGTCTACACGCTAGCCGGATCAGAAGTGCTGAACTGGCAAGAACTCAGCGAGTTCATCCGCGACACGCTGCCCGGCAGCAAGAAGGGCATGGGCACGTGGTTCATTCCCGGCGAGCACGCGGCGGTGATGGCCAAGGTCGCCGGCATGGTTGGTATGGGCGGCCTGCTGCCGTTCGATCAGGGCCAAGCGCTGATGGCGACGATGGACAACGTGGCTGATTCGGCCAAGGCGCGGGCAGACTTGGGGCTTGAGCCGCGCCCCTTCCGCGAGAGCGTTCGTGCCTATGCGGCACAGGTGTAGGGCGTTGTTGATGCCGATCCGAGGCGCTGCGCGAGCGCAGACTCATCCGGCTTCCGTCGCCGCTACTCTCCCCTGTCATGACCCTGAAGTATGAAAAACGCCTGATCGGCCACCTGAAGCACGAGCGATACGAGCCATCCACCATCGAGACGCTCGCCGCGGATCTGGGGATCGACCCCGACGAGCGCAACGACTTCGCCGCGGCGGTACAGGACTTGGTTGTGCGCAAACTCCTCGTTTTCGCCGACACTCAGGGCAAGCCGGTCGCGGCTGAGCAGCGCAAGGTGGTGCTGCCGAAAATGGGCGACGAGGTGGAGGGGGTCTTCCGCAAGAACCAGCGCGGCTTTGGGTTTGTGATCCCCAACACGCCCTTTCGTGAGGGCGACGTGTTCGTTCCCGCTGAGGGCGTGGGCAACGCACTCTCGGGCGATCGGGTTCGCGTAAGCATCGCACGGGGCGATCGTGGGGGCGGAGGTGGGGGCGGCAAGTTTGGTGGTGCGGATCGTGTGACGGGCGAAATCGTCGAAGTGCTGACGCGCAAGCGCTCGGCCTTCACGGGCGAACTGGTCAAGCGCGGCGGCATCTGGATCGTGATGCCAGACGGCAAGGAGATGACCCAGCCGGTGTGGGTCAAAGACCCGAGCGTGAAGAACGCGCGCGAGGGCGACAAGGTCGCGGTAGAGATCACCACTTATGCCGAGGGCAACGAACTGCCGGAGGGCGTGATCACGCGAGTGCTGGGCGAGGCGGGCTTGCCCGACGTCGAGACCCAGGCCGTGATCGTCGCCTATGACCTGCCGGGCGAGTTTCCAAAGGCCTGCAACGACGAGGCCCGCGCCGCGACCCGCGCCTTTGATGAGGAAGTTCTCAAGCTCGAGCGCGGCGAGATTCCACGCAGTCAGCGGCAGGATCTTCGCGGCGAGTACATCATCACGATCGATCCACCCGACGCCAAAGACTATGACGACGCGATCTCCATTGCGCGCACGCCGGACGGCGGTTGGTCGCTGGGCGTTCACATCGCCGACGTGGCGCACTTCATCGGTCACGGATCGGCGATGGATGTTGAGGGGCGCGATCGGGGCAACAGTGTCTATCTGCCGCGGCTGGTGATCCCCATGCTGCCCGAGACGCTGAGCAACGGCATCTGCTCGCTGAGCGAGGGCGTGGTGCGCTTCTGTAAGAGCGCCTTTATGGTCTACGCCGCGGACGGAGCGATCCGCAAGAGCGGCGTGGCCAGCACCGCCATCAAGAGTACTAAGCGACTGACGTATCTCGAAGCGCAGGCCCTGATCGACGGCGATCTGCGCGAGGCCCGCAAGCACGCCAAGACCGAGCC
>JBGSRG010000143.1:0-1678 GCA_041737685.1 Phycisphaerales bacterium
GTCGGCGTTCTGCACCAGATCCGCAAATCCATCCACCGTCACCTTGCCTAGATCAGCCGCCGTGCCGCTCAGCAGCCCACCCGTCAAAGCGGCCCACAGCGTAATCTGCGTCTGCACGCTCGCCGACGCAACCGGTTTCCCGGCCTCGTCGCTCAGTGTCAAAGGGCCAGCCGTCGCCGGACTGAACCAGCCAACCGAAACATCCGCCACCTTCACCCGACCGCGAATCGTGGGATTCACCGACGACTCAATCATGCCAGGTGCCAGCCGTGACGCGACCATCGGCGCAATCACCACAACGACTACCACGAGCAACAGCAGCACGCCCCCACCGATCAGAACGCGACGCGGCCAGCGCGAACGCCTCCCCACCGGCTCTTTGCCTTGACGACCTCCGGCATCCACGCCAGCACCGCCCAAGCCCTCAACGCCCCGCGAGTCAGAAGGCATCGGGCTCGAAGCATCAGAACGCGGCGGGGTGGTAGCCAAGACAAATTCTCCCATCTACAAAGCAGTATCAAACAACAAACCCAGACCGAATAGTCAATGGGCGGCCCCGCCCCCATCGGCCGTGGTGCACCGCCTTGGGGCACGCGGCTCGTGGGTATCGGCACCGCCCAACCAACCTACGTCCGAGCCGTTCGCATTGTTGGCACTGCTCACCATCCACCGATTCGCCGCCGCCACAATCCCGCTCCATCTGAACGCTTCTTCATCCGCGCGCACCCCCCGATTTCTGATACCGTATCGCCGGAACGCCCCCGGCTCACCCGGGTTTATGCGCGATCGAGAGCGCCACGCCGTGCAGTCTCGCCCCACACACGTCGATATCAGCATGAACGCGATTTCACCCTCTGCCACCTCGATTCAATCCGTCGCCACCTCACCCACCCACCTCAGTTCAACCGCTTCGCTCCCATAGCCCCGCTCCATCCGTGTCATTGAAAGGCTCGATACCACCATGTCCAAGGCAGGCAAGACAAAGTCCAAGAAGGCGCACAAGGTCAAGAAGCCCACACGTACAACCAGCATCACGCAGCCCGCACCCAAACGTGCCAAGTCCGGCAGCGGCACGCCCAAGAGCGCTACAGCCAGGCCACGCACTCCAGCCTCCACCTCGGTCTCATCCGTTCCCCGGGCTAAAGGCGCTCCCTCCAAATCCCCCCTCGTCGTCGGTATCGATCTCGGCGGCACCAACATGCAGATCGGTGTGGTCTCGCCAGACAACACCATCCTCGGCCGCGAAGGGAAGAAAACCCAAGTCGACAAGGGCACCCGCGCCATCATCCAGCGACTCGCCGATGGCGTGCTTGAAGTCTGCAGGCAAGCCGGAGTCCCGCTCAGCAAGGTCGCCGCCATCGGCATCGGTGCGCCAGGCGCCATCAACCCCTCCACCGGCGTCGTCCTCGAAGCCCCGAATCTGCGCTGGAACAACTACCCACTGGCCAAGTCGCTCAGCGCCAAACTCGGCGGCGTCCGAATCCAGGTCGGCAACGACGTCAACGTCGCCATCTTCGGCGAATGGAAACTCGGCGCCGGACGCGGCTGCAACGACATGCTCGGCGTCTGGCTCGGCACCGGCGTCGGCGGCGGAATGATCCTCAACGGTGCCCTCTACGAAGGCCACTTCAAAACCGCCGGCGAAATCGGCCACATGCCCCTCGTCCCCGCCGCGCCC
>JBGSRG010000155.1:0-6874 GCA_041737685.1 Phycisphaerales bacterium
GTGGTGGTGGTGGTGGTGGCGGCGGCGGTGGTGGCCGCAGCCGAGGCGGCTGGTAAACCCAATCTTGCCCGCTAAGGGCATAATCTGGGTCTACTCCCACGACCAAACAACCCCATGCACTTCAATGTCTACGAAGGCCCCGCCAGCACTGGCGGGGCCTTCTCTGCTTTCGACTCGCGTGCGCGCGTCCCACCGGCACTTGGAGCGAGAGCGGTACTACTCCCCCGATGCCGCTGCGGCCTCTGCCGCTCGGCCGTCGGTCGCGGCACGAGTCTGGTCTCGCAGCATCGCGGCAACCAGCGCAGTCCAGCCGGTTTGGTGCGAGGCCCCAAGCCCACGGCCCGTGTCGCCATGGAAGTACTCGTGAAAGAGGATGAGTTCGCGCCAGTGTGGATCACCGCTGAATCGGTGGTCATCGCCGTGGCAAGGCCGACGACCCGCCTCGTCTGGCAAGAAGGTGCTGATCAACCGACGCCGAACCTCAGCGGCGACCTCGCCCAGCGTGTGCTGCTGACCAGAGCCTTTGGGAAACTCGATCTTGAAGGTGTCGGCGTAAAAGTGCTGGTAACGCTCGAGCGCCTCAACGATGAGGAAGTTGATGGGGAACCAAACTGGCCCGCGCCAGTTGCTGTTGCCGCCGAACATGGCCGTGGTGCTCTCGCCGGGGTCATAGGCGACGCTCTGATCGGTGCCATCCACATTGAAGGTGAACGGCGACTCCTTATGGGCCTTAGAGAGGCTTCGGATTCCGTTTGGAGAGAGGAACTCTGACTCGTCGAGCAGTCTGTGCAGCACTCGTTCGAGCCGTTTGCGGCTGGGTACGGCCAGAAGACGATGTTTGTGCCCCTCGCAGGCATCCTCCGACATGTAGGAGACGTGCTGGGCCAGATCCTTGCGGTGTTCAAGGAACCAGTCCATGCGCTTCTTGAAGCCGGGCAAACGTGCCAGTTTGGCCTCGTCGAGCACTTCCGCCGCGATCAGCGGCATGGCTCCCACTAGGCTGCGGACCTTGATCGACCGAGAGTGATGATCCATGCGCGCATGGTCGTAATAGAAGCCGTCGACATCGTCCCAAAGTCCGGTGCCGCCGAGCGCGTTCATCGCATCGACAATCGCAACGAAGTGCTCGAAGAACTTGCTGGCAACGTCTTCATAGACGGGGTTTTCTTGCGCGAGTTCGATCGCAATCGAGAGCATTGTGCCGCAATAGAACGCCATCCACGCCGTGCCGTCGGCCTGTTCCAGCGTCCAGCCGCCCGGAAGCGGTCGCCCGCGATCAAACACGCCGATGTTGTCGAGGCCTAGGAAGCCTCCGCCGAAGAGGTTGCGACCGTCGGGGTCTTTGCGGTTGACCCACCACGTGAAGTTGAGCAGGAGTTTGTGGAAGCACTTCTCAAGGAAGGCGCGATCACGCGAGCCGCGCTGACCGGTCATCTTGTAAACGCGCCAGCACGCCCACGCGTGAACGGGCGGGTTCACATCGCCGAAGGCGAACTCGTACGCCGGGATCGCGCCGCTCGGGTGCATGTACCACTCGCGCAGGATCAGCAACAACTGATCCTTGGCAAACTGCGCATCGATCTTGGCGAATGCGACGCAGTGAAAGGCCAGATCCCACACGGCATACCACGGATACTCCCACTTGTCGGGCATCGAAACAACGTCGCGGTTGAACAGATGGCGCCAATCGACGTTGCGCTTTCCCGGTTGCGCTCGTGATGCTGGCGGCGGCGGCTGAGCCGGGTCACCATCAAGCCAGTCGTTGACGACGTAGTGATAGAACTGCTTGCTCCAGAGCAGGCCCGCGTAGGCCTGGCGGATCACCTGGCGCTGATCCTCGGTCATGTCGGCAAGTCGTCCGTAGTCATAGAACTCGTCTGCCTCGCGGAGACGAGCATCGAAAGTCTGCTCGAACTCAGGGCCAAAGAGGGCGCGCGGCCCGAATCCGGTCGACGACTGACCGATCGACGATGGACCCATCGGTGCCAGTCGCATTCGCAGCACCACACTCTGACCCGCGGGAATACTCAACTTGAACCAAGGCGCGGCCTTCGTTCCGGTCTGCTTGGGATTGACCGCACTCGCCTGCCCATCGACCACTCGAACGTGGAACGCGTCTTTCGTGAACGGCCCCTCGCTCGCAGAGCCGTACAACCGCTGCATGTTGGTCTGGTTCTCGGTGAACAGCACCTCGCTTGGATTCGTGCCGTCACTGGCGCGGTCGATGGAGAGCGAGTACTTGCCGAGCGAGACGTGGTCGCAGTCGATCCGTAACGGCTGGCCCACCTCACGCTTGCCCAGCCCCATGTGCGGCTTGATCCAGCACCCCTCGTGCGTACATCCCCACGTCCACGTGTTGCGAAACCAGACCGAGGGAAGGACGTGGCAATCCGCCCTTTCAGGACCGCGATTGCTGATCGTAACGCGGATCAGCAGATCGTCGGGCGAGGCCTTGGCATACTCGGCAACGACGTCAAAGTACCGCCCTTCGTTGAAGACGCCCGTGTCAACCAACTCGAACTCTGGCTCTGCCCGGGTGCGCTTGGCGTTCTGAGCGACCAAATCGGCATAGGGAAACTCAGTCTGCGGGTACTTGTAGAGCGCTTTCATGTACGAATGCGTCGGGGTCGAGTCCAGATAGAAATACTCTTCCTTGACGTCCTCGCCGTGGTTGCCCTCCGGCCCTGTCAGCCCGAACAGACGCTCCTTCAGGATCTTGTCTCTGCCATTCCACAGTGCGAGGCCGAAGCACAAGCGACACTGCCGATCGGTGATGCCGAGCAGTCCATCTTCGCCCCATCGATACGCCCGGCTGCGCGCGTGCTCGTGCGGAAAGCTCGTCCACACCGAGCCGTCGGGCGAGTAGTCCTCGCGCACCGTCCCCCACTGCCTCTCGCTGAGGTATGGTCCCCATCGCTTCCAGTTTTGGCTTCGATCAGCGTCGTCGATCAGTCGCTGCTGTTCTTCTCCGAGCGCGGCGGATTGGTGAGCATCTCCAACGCCGTTGGCAAAACGATCCGGCATTCTTCGGGCTCCTGATCACTCGCCAACACCACCGGCTGATTCCGAGCGCCAGGGCGAGCGGCGTGCGGCATCGTACGGAGTCGCGGAGCGAGAACGGGCGACATGTTGCAAGTGCCGAAACGTACCGGCGCGCGGTGGTCGGAAGGGGGACGGGAATGGGAGCGGCGAAAGACGTTGTTCCCATTGAGTCGGATCGTGCGTCGGTCGTTGCGACGATGAGTCTTTGCGTTAGACACGAACCAAGTGGCACCGCAGGCGTAAGGAGTTCACCGTCACGCGGTGGGAGTGCTCGGAACAAGCCGTCGCATGATCGCAGAGTCTGCGTGAGCCTAACGAACCCCAGAACGAGCAACTGCCCAAGCCGCCCCACTCTCGCCCGGTTTGAAAGTTCCCCAGGTTAAAACCGTCCAGTGCAAGACCATTCGCCAAACCGCTACGCCCGACCTGCTTCGAGCGGAAGCCAGTCCTACTCCTGCCCCAAGATCATTGAAGCCGAGGTTCTCGATGAGGCATCACTCGTCGAAGGTCTCCGTACGGGCAACAACGCCGCGTTCGAGAGCGTGGTCCGAGAGCTTGGCCCCCGCCTGCTCGCTGTGGCACGCAGCCTGATGGGTAACGAGGCCGACGCGCAAGATGCCCTGCAAGACGCGTTCCTCTCAGCCGTGCGGTCGATCGACCGCTTCTCTGGCGAATCCAAACTCTCGACGTGGCTGCACCGGATCGTGGTCAATGCCTGCCTTATGAGACTCAGGACCAAGCGGAGAAGGCCAGAGGAATCCCTCGACGGTCTCGGACCAACTTTCCACGCCGACGGGCACCGGCGAAATCCGGGACCAGCGTGGATACCGCCAGCGCAGAGCGGCATCGAAGCGATAGAACTGCGTAGATTCGTGCGAACGTGCATCAACCAACTGCCCGAGACGTATCGGGTGGTGCTTATGCTGCGAGACGTCGGGGGCTTGGACACCGAAGCCACAGCCAACGCCCTCAATCTGACAACCAACGCTGTGAAGACGCGCCTTCACAGGGCGCGGCAGGCACTGCGAGAATTGATCGAGCCCAGAATGATCGAGGCGGGAATCATCGAGCCGCAAGCGATCACCCCATCACTTCCTGAATCTTGCACCGACTCGCCGCACCCCGACAAAGCACAATCAACCTCCGCAGCGCTGTCTGAACAATCATTGCCAAAGCGGTCGATGCCAGCGCAAACAACGATCGAATCACGCACGGATCGGGGAGTTCCGCGATGATGACCTGCCGTGAACTGATAGACTTTCTCATCGACTACCACGAGGGCAGTCTCGACACGGCAACGCGCGGCGAGTTTGACCGACACCTGAGCCTTTGCCCGCCCTGCCGCAGGTACCTGGAATCGTACCTTTCGACAATCGCACTTGCCAAGGCATCCTGCGAAAACTCTGAACACACGTTGAACACTGATAGCACGTCCACCGCATCGAACGCCCCCAAGCGCCCGCCGATGCCCGAAGAACTGGTCTCGTCGATCTTGCGAGCCAGTGCGATGCGGTCGATCAACGGGGCGTGATAGGGCCGCATCGCCCTTAAGTTGCAATCTACACGCGATCGCGCTGCCGACCGGGCCCTAACCAAAAGCCCCACTCCGGCCTCACCCTCCCATGCCATAAAAGAACTTCGCCTCGCTGATCTTGCCGTTCTTGACGGTGTAAAGGCAGGTTTCCTTCATGTCGATTCGCTGCCCAGCCATGGGGCCCTCACTCGACGTGCAGTCGATCGACATTTCGCACACAAACTGGTCGCCATTCACCAGCGGCTTGCCCACTGACGCTCCGTGAACCGTGGTTGTCTTGCCCCAGTGCTCGCTCATCTTCAGCAGCGCGGGCTTGCCTTCCAGCACCCGCTTGTACGGGCTGCCCGGCGTCTCCATCGCCTCAACGTGTCGGGCGTTCTCGGCGTACAGCTCCTGCATTGCCTCATGGAACTTGCCGGCGTTGCCCAGATCGCAGAGACGATTGGCGATCTGGGTGGTGACGGCGGAATCTTCGGGAACGGCGGGTTGTTTTTCGATGTTCATGCCCCTGATCCTACTGCCCAGTTGTTCACAGAGCCGTGAACTTGGAGCGGATTCTAACTTTCATACCGCGCCAAATCGGCTGCCCCGACCTTCGTGAGGCGGGGAGCGCAGCGCACTCCAGAAAATGCCCCAGGTTCGGAGTCCCCGCCTCCCACACACGGTCCGGTTTCTCACCGCGCAGCGACAGAGAGCCACATCAGTCTCGCCGCGAGTGGCTCACCGACGCGTGCATTGCGCAGGTTCAGGCCTTCTTCTTGGGCTGGAAATAGTTGCCCGCGAATTTCCGCTGGAATCGCTCAACGCGACCGGCGGAATCGACGAACGCTTGCTTGCCCGTAAAGAACGGGTGGGATCCCGACCACACCTCAACGTGAAGCTCGGGGACCGTGGCACCGCAGGTCATCACCAACTCGCCGTTGTGGAAGACCTTACAGTTGTGAAAGTATCGAGGATGTCCGTCCTTCTTCATGGTCAGTTCTCAGCGGGGGCCATCTGGAAAGTTGATCACACAGGCTGGGCCTGCGATCCGCGCGTATCCCGGTTTACGAGGCGAAGATGATAGCGGTCTGGGCAGCCAGAGTCGGCCGTCGAGTTGAAACGACCATCCTCTAAACAGGCTTTTTCTTGCAGCGAAGAACGAACTCCCGCCGCCGATTGGCAAACGGGCTGCGTGGCACCCGCTCGGGCAGCCGCTATGGGGTTGTCGTCTAGTTGGTCGGACGTGGATGTAGTGCCGGCGGCCAGGTTGACCGATAGAACGCGGGTGATACTGTTCCGACCGGTATTGGCGGCTCTGATTCGGGCGCAGGAAGGCCATACATCGCCAACTACCGAACATTCCCCGATAGCTCAATGGTAGAGCGATCGGCTGTTAACCGATAGGTTCTAGGTTCGAGTCCTAGTCGGGGAGTTTTCGTCATAAACCCAGCCTCGTGCTGGGTTTATCCTTATCTGGGTCACGCTGCTCGGCGATGGCGAACGACCGCGTTTGTTAGCGCAAGAACGCGGTTCGGCCCAGATCGCCAGAGCGCACCCGGGTGCTCGCTGCGCGCGGGTTGGGGTGTGTCGCCCGGCCCGATACGCCGGTCGCTCTGCGAACTCTGCCCGCTCTTCTAAACGCCCTCCCGATGTCGCGAGGAGTGTCGGGAAGAACCGGCGCGAACGAACAGTCACCCGTATTCTCCCTGCGGCGGCGTCCACGGCCGGGTGGTCGGCGGCGTGCCCTGCAGGGGGACCGAGATTGGCAAAGAAGCGCAAACTCAACAAGGTGGCGAAGAAGCAGGCCAAGCCTGAGAAAGTGGGCGGCACGCCGAGAGGCAACGGTGCTGCCATTGCACCCGCGCGGGGGCCGACCGATCGCTCGGAGGAGCAGAAGGCATCCCTCCTCGACGATCCGTGGTTCCAGCGCTGGGCTCGGCACGGTGAACGATGGAGGACAGCTGAGGCGGCCGCGGAGGCTGCCGTGGAGCCGATCGAGAGGGAACGCGAGGAGTTCCTGAAGGAGATCGGGGGCGTCTTCAAAGTTGGATCGCCGGAGGACGACAGGTTGCGTGCGCTCGGCACAAAGATCTGGGAAACCAAGCTGCGCGTGCTGGCCGAGCACGGCTTTCCTTTGCAGCGGCCGCCCGGTTCTCCCGCCGAGTTGCTGCACCGGATGCGTGGGCTCGACCCTGAAGCGATCATCGACTCGGTGGAGCGTGTGGGCCTGAAGCGACCATCCGACGCGCTCGAGCAGCAGTCGGCCGATTTGTGGAACAACGCTAGAGCGATCATCAAGGCGCGACCGTTGCTTCC
>JBGSRG010000172.1:0-2943 GCA_041737685.1 Phycisphaerales bacterium
GACGACGTGCTGACCAACCCGGCGGCGGGCCGGCTGGACCCGCGGCGCTGGTTCGCGAATCCTGATGCGCCCTTCCACGTCGAGATCGGCACGGGCAAGGGCACGTTTCTGGTTGAGCAGGCACCGCGTGCGGCGGGAACAAACTTCCTGGGAATCGAGTGGGAACGCGAGTTTTACCTTTACACCGCCGACAGGCTGCGACGACGACTGCTGACCAACGCACGGGCGTTGCACGCCAACGCCGTGGATTTCTTGCAGTGGCGTGTGCCCGACGGCGTGGTCGACACGATTCACCTGTACTACTCCGATCCGTGGCCGAAGGCCAAGCACCACAAGAATCGTGTGGTGCAGCACCGCTTTCTGGCTGATGCGTGGCGCGTGCTGAGCGTGGGCGGCGAGTTGCGGATCGTTACCGACCACGATGATCTGTGGGCGTGGTGTTTGGCGCACTTTGGCTCGTGGACCAAGCAGCCGCTGCCAAGCGACGGGATCGTGCCGGCGAGCGTGCCGGCGGCGCCCGAATCAGGACTAGCGTCGGTGGTGCTTCAATCGTTCGCTGCTGGCGGTGAAGGTTGTGTTGGTTGCGCGCCCTTCGCGGTTGAGGACTTTCAACCACCTGATTGGGTGCGTGAGGCTGGCGATGGCGCCACGATCGGAACCAACTACGAACGCAAGTTCACCTCGGCAGAACACCGGCCACATGCGATCGTGCTGCGAAAGTGCCTGCCCGCACTGGCCTAGGCAACCCGGCTCGAACGCACGCTGAGGGCCTGAGGAAGCGGGTCAGGCGGATCGGGCGAGTCAGGCCGGGAGGGGTTTGAGAATGGCGGTCGAAGTGTGACGGGCGAGCCTGCGGTGGCAGCTCTGGGGTGATGCCACGGGCGTGCCGCGTCGATACCCACTGTGCGGGGTTGTTCGTTGCGCTGCGAGGATTCGGTGCGGGCTCGCATCAGGTGTTCTGTCTGGCTGCCCACCTTCCGCTTGCATCGCCACTCTCGGTTCTGAGTCATCCATGCGGACCTCAACAAGCACACGCAAACAGACGCAAACGACGGGAATAGAACGTGGTACCCCGCTGCGGCGATTGAGCCGCGCAGCTGAATGCCCTCTGTGCACGATCGTGGTCGTCGTGATCGGGCTTGCGGCCACCGCTGCGGTCTTTCTTGAGTGTTGTCGTTCATCCAAACGCATTGCGACAGCGGCCGCAAGCGGTGAGGCACATTGGACGACGGCGGCCGAACTCTCGCCATCACGCAATCTGACCTTGTCGGTTCATGGATCGGAGTGGACGGTTCTGCTCGCGGGAATCTCGCTCACGGGTGCCCTCGCGACGATCGTGCAGCGCGGCAACAACCGACGCGCCGCCGCAGAGCGTCTGACGCGGGCGACGATTGCGCAACTCGAACGCACCGGCGAACTGGCTCGCGTTGGCGGATGGGAACTGGACCCGGTGACGCTCACGCCCAAGTGGTCGGAGATGGTCTTTCGCATTCACGGGCTTGAGCCGGGCGAGGCTCCCGAACTCGACGCGGCGATCAGCTTCTATGCGCCAGAGGCACGCGAGACCGTGCGGCGCTACGTCGAACGGGCGATCAGCCACGGCGAGGCGTTTGACTTCGAGTTGCCGTTTGTTGATGGGCAGGGCAATCACAAGTGGGTGCGGGCGTTGGGACAACCGACTATGCGCGCGGGTCGGTGCGTACACCTGGCGGGGGCCTTTCAGGACGTAACACAGGAGCGTCTGGTTCGACAAGAACTCAACGCCGCGAAGGAGTCGGCCGAGGCTGCCAGCCATAGCAAGAGCGAGTTTCTTGCGAACATGAGCCACGAGATTCGCACGCCGATGACGGCGATCCTGGGCTACGCCGATCTGCTGGCTGATGTGCGAATCCCCGCCGAGCAGCGTGCGGCCTTTGCGACAACGGTGCGGCACAACGGCGAACACCTCTTGGCGATCATCAACGACATTCTTGATCTGTCCAAGATCGAGGCCGGAAAGTTGGCGCTCGAGTCGATCGAGTGCTCTCCCTCTCGCATCGCGGCGGAGGTGATCGAACTCATGCAAGTTCGCACACGCAACTCGCCGGTCAAGTTGCGGACTGAACTTGCGCTTCCGTTCCCGGCATCCATGACCACCGATCCGGTGCGGCTGCGGCAGATTTTGGTGAATCTCGTTGGCAACGCCATCAAGTTCACGGGTCAGGGTCAGATCGTGCTGCGGTTGAGCGCACACGACAGTGCGGACAACCCTAGCGTCAGATTCGAGGTCGATGACACGGGGATCGGGATGAACTCGGATCAGATTGGCCGGTTGTTCAAGCCGTTCAGTCAGTCCGATAACTCGACGACGCGGCGGTTCGGCGGTTCTGGCCTTGGTCTCACCATCTCGCGCCGGCTGGCGCGGATGCTCAAGGGAGATATCGAGGTTCACAGCGTGCCGGGCGAAGGAAGCACTTTCACGCTGACGCTCAGTCTTCCTGATTCGGCGGCGGTTCGCTGGGCGCGAGCCAAAGCTGATCTGGAGACGCTCAACGCCACTGCGGGCGGCAACTTGACCGGCATGTCAAAGGACAGTCCGTCTTCTGCTCGGCTTGCGGATCTGAGGGGGATTCGGGTCTTGCTCGCCGAGGACGGGCCCGATAACCAACGGCTGCTGATGTTCCATCTTCGGCGCGCGGCAGCGCAGGTTGAACTGGCTCGAGACGGTGTTGAGGCACTGGAACTGGCCCGGGCCGCTGACGCTGCCGGTCGGCCCTTTCATCTTGTTTTGATGGACATGCAGATGCCGAGAATGGATGGATATGAAGCCACGACGAGGCTTCGGAGCGAGCAGCCCTCGCTCCCCATCATCGCGCTGACGGCCCATGCGATGGCCGGGGACCGGGAACGATGCTTGGCGGCGGGCTGCTTCGATTATCTGAGCAAGCCCATCGACCCCGAGCG
>JBGSRG010000481.1:0-1655 GCA_041737685.1 Phycisphaerales bacterium
CGTGGAAGATTGACGGTCAGAGTTCGGGCGAGAAGCCGCGGCGCATGGTGTTTTCGCAACTGGCTCGCGGCTCAACAAACTGCAACAGATAGTCGCGCCCGCCGGCCTTTGAGCCGACGCCGGACATGCCAAAGCCGCCGAAGGGCTGGCGAGCGACCAGCGCGCCGGTGATGCCGCGGTTGATGTAGAGATTGCCCACGCGGAACTGGCGCTTGGCACGCTCGATGTGGCTGGGTCTACGGCTGAAGACGCCGCCGGTGAGTTTGTAGGGCGAGGCATTGGCGAGCGCAAGAGCCTCATCGAAACTCTGCGCGTGCATGACGGCCAGCACCGGGCCGAAGATTTCTTCTCTTGCGATGGAATGCTCGGCCCGAACGCCCGAGAAGATGTGCGGCCCGACGAAGTGCTTGTTGGGCATTGCGAGGGCTTGAGGCGGAACTTGCAGTGCCAGTTCGAGCGTGCAGCCTTCGGACTTGGCCCTTTGGACCATGGAGAGAATCTTGGCCTGTGCCTCGGCGTCGATGACGGGTCCGATGTCTGTGCCCGGCAGAGCAGGATCGCCGACGACCAGCGCTCGGGTGGATTCAACAAGCCGATGAATGACATTGCGAATGGCCGGACCTTTGGGACCTTCAGCATCGACGACGATCAGACGCGAGCAGGCCGAGCATTTCTGACCTTGAAAGCCAAAGGCGGAGTGACGGATCGCAAGGACCGCTTCGTCGAGGTCGGCCGAGGTATCGACGATCAGCGCGTTCTTGCCGCCCATCTCGCAGATGACTCGCTTGATGTGCGCGTGCGGCCCGCCGGCCCACGCCTCGAAACTCGTGCGAGCCTGTGCATCGCTGGCGAAGGGTGTGGGTGCGGCGGAGGCGTGCAGGATGTCGCAGCCAACGTCGCGAGAGCCGGTGAAGGCGACTACCGCGATTCGCGGATCACGCACGAGCGCTGCGCCAACGGTTTCGCCGGGCGCTGGGCAGAACGAAACAACGCCGCTCGCGCTGGAGCCGGACGAGGATCTGCCGAACTGCTTGGGGAATTCTGCGGCGATGGCGTCGGAGAGAATGTCGAAGAGCGTACGTGCGATTCCCGGCGTTTGCTCGGCGGGCTTGATAATGACCGTGTTGCCCGTGACCAGTGCGGCCGCGGCCATGCCACAGCAGATCGCGAGCGGAAAGTTCCATGGCGAGATGACCAGCGCCACACCTCGCGCCTGGTACCACTGCTCGTCGAGTTCGCCGATAAACCGACCGATTCGGTCGCGTTGAAACAGGGGCACGGCCAGACGCGCGTAGAACTCGCAGAAGTCGATGGCCTCGCAGGTATCGGCGTCGGCCTCTCGCCAGGTCTTGCCCGCTTCCTTGATCATGATCGACGAGAGTTCATCTCGACGCGCGCGCATGGATGCCGCAGCGCGAACGAGCACTCTGGCGCGTGCGAGCGGGTCGGTGTTGCGCCACTTCTCAAAGGCCTGAGCCGCATCGGCCACCATCCGCTCGGCCGCGGCGATCGACGTGTCGTTCGCCACACGCGGAACCGAGGCAGTGGCGACGACTTGCGCGAATCGCTCGCGCACGTCTGCGAACGAGAAATCGCGGAACGACTCGTTGAAGAAGGGACGGCCGTCACCGAGGCCAACGACGGCGGGTGAGAGG
>JBGSRG010000180.1:0-2656 GCA_041737685.1 Phycisphaerales bacterium
CGCTCGGGGCCCGTGTTCCGGCCACGCACCCGGGCCATGCGCTCGCTGCGGTCCTTTGGGCTCAGTGTGTCCATGTCTTCACGAATGAATCCTTGCCCGCGTCGAGCGGAAAGAACACGGAAAGATGGCCAAACAGATTGACCCGGACAACGTGGAGAAGACATTGCGGGCCTTGCTCGCCTGTATCCCCGAAGGCGAACCAGACGCCAATGCGCTCCAGCCGCGTCGGGCCAAGCGGCTCGTGTCCGAGATTCGCACGGCAATCGACCGGCTTACCGATTTCGCACACGCCATCGACCCTATTCGTCAACCCCCGATGATGCTGGACCCGTATCAGCCGGAGGTCTTGGGCCGGTTGATCGGCGAGACGATGTTGGAGCAGCCACGCCACAAGCTCAATACTCTGCATGAGTTCTACGGCTCAGGTGTCTACGCCATCTATTACAACGGGAGCCACAAGGCGTACCGCAAGATCAGCAAGAAAGACACACCAACATACGCAGGCAAAGCCGATCCACCCACACCACTTGCCGCAACACCAGTGGATCAAGGCGCAAAGCTCGCAGGGCGTCTTGGCGAGCACGCCAAGAGCATTCGGGCCGCCACGAACCTCGAAATCGCCGACTTTGACTGTCGATTCTTGGTCGTCAAGAGTGGATTGCAGAAGGCCGCCGAAGACTTCTTACTCAACTACTTCAAGCCAGTCTGGAACCAACCGCTCTGCAAGGGCTTCGGAAAGCACGGCGATGACCCCGGAACACGCAGCAATACCCGGTCGGAGTGGGACACGCTGCACCCCGGCCGAGCCTGGGCCGCGAAGGACGGCAACAAACCCAACGAGAAGTCACAGGATCAGATCATCGCCGAGATCGCTGCGCACTACGAGCGCCACGCGCCCCGCGAATGATCCCCACGGCGTGATCAGCACGCTTCACCATCGTGTGAAGTTCGGCGGCAACCACTTGTGCCATGCCGACCGGGACCGCGTTACCGAGTTGCCGCATGGATTCGGTCCATGACCCTTCGAGTACCCAATCGTCGGGGAATGTCTGGATTCGGGCACACTCGCGGACAGAGAAGTACCGCACGGACCCATCGGGCAGCCGGACCATGTTCTCCCCGCCGGGTACGCCGTGGTCGCCTGCTTTGAGCGTTTTTGCTGGCTCATCCAGCGGGCTTCCGTTGTGCCCCGCGTATGCGCGGGCACCCGGGTTGTAGAAATGGTTGGGGAACTTGCTGCACCGTTCGCCGGGGCCGATCTGCGGCAGGTCGGCGATGGCGTCGCGCACAGTTCGCCACGGTTTGAGCATGGCAGAGGACCACAGACACGAAAGCCGCTCGACACGAGCGCGGAGCCGATCGGGAACCTTGCCACGGGCACGCTTTGAAACGCCGTGCCGCTCCCAATACTCGCCGGTGACCCACTTGTCGTAAATCAGGGCGTCTTCTTCGTGTGTTGGCGTGGGGAAACTGAATGTGATGCCAAGGTCGGCGCGTACGCCGACGATCAGCACGCGCTCTCGCCGCTGCGGCACACCGTAATCGGCAGAGTTGAGAAGTTGGAAGACGACGTTGTATTTCAAGCCCTTGTGCTTGCCGCCCGTGATGGCCCTTTCAAGCCGGGCGTGATGGTCCGTCCACTCCTCATCGCCCTTGCGGACGATCTCGGGGTGGGTGAGTTGCTGCGTGATGTAGTTGTAGTAGTTGGCGAAGTTCTTGCGGAGAAGTCCCTTGACGTTCTCGAATAGGAATGCCTTGGGGGCAATCTCACGGACGGCCCGCACGGCGTGCGGGAACATGTTGCGGCTGTCGTCCATGCCTCTGTGCTTGCCGCCGATGCTGAATGGCTGGCATGGCGGACCGCCCGACACAAAGCCCACAGTCCCTGCGTGCTGCTTGAAGTCGTAGTCGCTGACATCGCCTTGCACGACTTCGCAGCCGTGCAAGTGCGGAAGCCCTGCAGCCTTGTTGCGCCTGATTGTGTCGCAAGCGTTCTGGTCCCATTCGAGGACCGCTTCATGCTCAAACCCGGCGTTCGCGGTGGCAATGGCCAGCCCGCCCGCTCCGGCGAAGAGTTCAATGGACTTCATAGGGCGTCGCTCCTTGACGGCACAGCCGAATCATACCCAAATCGAGCCGAGCGCCGCGGTGGATTGAAGATCGACTTGAACGTGGTGTCGTAGAGGCGGAACGGCTCAAGGTCGGTTAGTACAGCGAACGGCATCGTGCTGTTCCAGGCGTATTGCTTGGCCTGAAAGATGGCGTCGTTGTCTGCGTCGATGTCGATCGCGGGCTTCTTGGCTTCGAGGATGAAGCGGGCGAACCCGCCGAGGCGGAAGAGGTAATCGGGGCGGCGGCTGCGAAGCCCTCCCGCATCCACCGTCTCGACATTCTTCTCGATGATGACTTCGGATTCGGTTGGTCCGACGCCCTTGGTGTCGCCCACATCCCAGCCCAGCGCCCGCCAGAAGGGGTCAATGAACTGCTGGCGGATCTCCGCTTCCTTGGTCTCCTTGGACTTGTACGCCTTGATGTGGGCCCGGAAGTTGGAGACGAGATCGGCGATGTTCACGCGGCGGTCGGGCATTGCGGCTCCAAAGAGGGTGGTAGGGTAACGCGCTTCGGCGACAAATGCCGGGGCCGCCGCCCCCCGCCG
>JBGSRG010000204.1:0-3823 GCA_041737685.1 Phycisphaerales bacterium
AGCGTGATCCGCTCGCCCGCCTCCAACGCCATGCTCAATGCCCGCCGTGCAAGCCGATCAGCCTCGTGCGTATATCCGCCGTGCGCGGCGGTGTGCGACGCCAGAACCAGCGCCTCAGTGAACGCCGTTCGAGCCCGCTCAAAGAGCGACATCGCCGGGTCGTCGGCGGCCAGATCAAACAGCGCCCAATCCTCAAGTTTGTTTAAGATCAGCATCAGCCGATGCCGCGCCAGTTCCAGCGAGAGCAGATACGGCTTCTCTCGCTGTGGCAGCAGACAGGTCTGAAGCGTCACCACGCCCAGACTCGATCCCGGCTCGATCGGCGCCGTCGGATCGCCCCGTTCCTGCACCGCATCCACCGGAAACTGCAACGCCAGCGCCGTCGAGTCGTTACCGCGAGCCTCGCAGACGATACCCCCAGAACCAACCCCACTCCCTACACCCGTACCGGCCTCGCCCGGCTCCACTCGAATCTCCGATTGCACCGGCACATCGTCAGACCCCAGCGCACAGGCATGGCGCAGCGGCCACGCCGGGTGTGGGCGGCTCGAAGAACCGTCGGCCGAATGCTCAAAGACGACAAAGCGTTGCATAAATGACGTCGCCCCCGGCGCAGCCCGAACCGGCTTACCGGAGCGTGCCGAGAGCGTAGCCGACCGTCTCTGAACCGGCCCGCCCATCGCACCTTCCGTCCGCGCCCGAAATCGCCCAATCAGTGCTGCCATGGCCTCTTGTTCGGAGCCTGCGCGGCGAGATTGCACGCCACTCCCCTACGATCCGCCCATGCCCGCCCAGTCAAAGCCCACCCACCCCTCCCCCACCGCCATCGGCTCTGCCGGGCCGTCTCAAAGCCATCAGCCCTCGCCCTCGTCGTCGCCAATGGTCTCATCGCTGCTGCCAGACTTCCCCCTGGTCCGCCGCGGCAAGGTGCGCGAGGTCTTCCGACTGCCCACCATCGCCCCTGTCTCTGCCCCGAGCGCCCCCACCACCCCCAACACCCAAACAGCCACTCCGCCTCTCGCCTCACCATCGCTCGCCGCGCCAGAAGGTCGCTTGCTCATGGTCGCCAGCGACCGAATCAGCGCGTTCGACGTCGTCATGCCCACGCCCATCCCCGGCAAGGGTCGCTTGCTCACCGAAATCTCGGCCTGGTGGTTCGCCTTCCTTCAATCTCGCGGCATCTGCCAGTCGCACCTCATCTCGACCGACGCACCCGACATCGACGCGGCCGTCGGCCCCGATCCCAAGGTCCGTTCCTACCTGCGCGGCCGAAGCACCATCTGCCGCGCTTGCGAGGTCATTCCCGTCGAGTGTGTCGTGCGCGGATACCTCGAAGGCTCCGGCTGGAAGGAGTACCAGGCAACCGGCTCGGTTTGTGGCGTGTCGCTGCCCGCAGGCCTGAAGCAGTGCGACAAGCTCCCCGAGCCAATCTTCACACCCGCCACCAAGGCCGCCGTGGGCCACGACGAGAACATCTCCTTCGATCACGCCGCAGAGCTCATCGGCCTCGAAACCGCCGCCGTGGTCCGAGATCTCTCGCTATCGATCTATAAGGCCGCGTCGCAGCACGCGCTCTCGCGCGGCATCATCATCGCCGACACCAAGTTCGAGTTCGGCATCCCCGTCGCCGATCTCGAACGTGCCGGCCGCGCATGGGTCCCGCCCATCCTCATCGACGAGGCCATCACCCCCGACAGTTCACGCTTCTGGCCCGCACGCGACTACAAGCCCGGCAAAGCGCAGAAAAGTTTCGACAAGCAGTTCCTGCGAGAATATCTCGAAGAACTCGCCGCGGCGGGAACATGGGACAAAAACGCCCCAGGACCAGAACTGCCCGAGGCCGTCATCGCCGGCACACTGGCCAGATACCGCGAAGCACGCGACCTGCTCTGCACCTGATCGGCAGTCCCCGCGCCCCCGCGCCAGCCTGCCACCGCCATCTCACTTCACTTCGCTGGCCCCCGCCGGCACACCCTCAGGTGCAACCTGCGCTGCCACCAGCCGCCGATACATCTCCAGGTTCTGCGGCGGCGGGAACCAGAAATCAAAGCCCGGCCCGCCCTGTTCAATCTCCGCGTCCAGCCCGGGCTTCAGCGGCGTCTGCTCAAGGAACACATACGCCCGTCCACGCAGTTCCTCCGGCGCTCGCCGGTACATCAACGCTCCATCGGGAATGCCCGAGTCCATCGCCAGTTCGGCCAGCAACTGCGACGCCAGCACTTCCAGCGGCGGAAGCGACATCCGACCGCCCGACTCTCGGTTGATGAACACCTTGAAGTCCTGTCGGTCCTGATAAACCCGGTGGAACATCTTGACATACTCCCAGTTGTCCTCAAACACCTTGGGATTGTCGTTGAGCAGGCCGTCATAGAACGCGCTGATCAGCCCGCCCGTAATCTCGCTCCACGCGACCACGGGGCTCGTCTCGCGGTCCTCGTTCTTGATCTCGGCCTTCACAAACTCGTCCAGCGGTAGCGAGAAATCTCGCCGCAACTGCTCGGTGCGAAACGTGTTGATCCCCTCGAACGTCCGCAGCCGAGAGTACAACTCCTCCGCCCGCGCCCGCTCCCCCTTGCGATACAAGAACCGGATCGCATCGCGCAGAAAGTTCTCGTATCCCGCCGAGTAGAACGAGTACACCCGCGACTTGGAATCGAACTTTGATCGCTCGGCCAGCTCCTGGATCGACTCGCCATACACCTCCACGTAGTCGGCGTTCGGAATCTGCCGGAACCCGCGCGGGTTGATGATGTCGTAGAAAATCGTGCCCGTGCGATACAGATCCTGAATCGCATGATTCGTCATGCGGTCGGTATTCACAAAGTCCAGATCCTGCTTGTTTTCTTCGGTGGCGCGCTGCAGCGCCTCCTCCGAGCCCATCGCCGACCAGTAGATCGCGTGCGCTGAGGCGTGCCTCCAGTCCAGCGGGCCATACTTCAGCGTGTACCGAATCATCCGATCCGGGTCCATCTTGTACTCGCCCTTGAGCACTTTCAGTCGCAGATACCGGATCAACGCGTTCCCGTCGGCCTGTGTGCTCGCGTCGGTCATGATGTCCGTAAGCGGCCCCTCGGGCAGAGGAAGCCGAGCATCCAGCCCGCGCGCTGCGCGGTTGATCGCTCGGATCACCTCAACATACTCAAGCAAGCCCTTGTCCAGCGACTGTCCCGCTTCGTTCTCCAACCGCTCAACCAACGTCCGTGCGCCAGGATTCGTCTTGTACAAGTCCTCCAGCGACTCAGGCGCCGAGGCGATCGGCTCAAGCCACTTCTCTACGTAGAACTTCGCCCGTTCCTTCGGGTCGCGAATCTCCGGCGGGAATCGCGGCGGAGCGCCCATCACCACCGTCCACTCCTGTGCAAACTGCCGCTTATAGAACTGGTGCGCATCGTCCATCAGCCCTTGGATCTTGTGAACGTGAATCCACGCCAGTTCCTTGTAGAGCAAAATGCTGCCGGGGTTGTTCGGAATCCCGTCGTGCCGCAGCAGTTCCAGCCCGGCCCGAACCCAGCCCCAACGCTCCTCCTTGGTGTTGGTCACCACCGAGATGTTGTACGCCAGATTCCAGGCATGAAACGACCACACCCGCGGGAACCGCGGCTGCAACCGCGTGATCGTCTTGGCCAAGTCCACGGCCTCGTGATACTTGCCCTCTTCCTTCAGTTCGTTGGCCCTGATCCACAGCCAGTTCACAAACAGGCCGCGAAACGCGCCCATCGCGATGCCCAGCGCCACCTCCGGCGGCTCGCCATCTTCCGCCGAGTCGGCGTACACCAACCGGTGCTGACCGATCGACGCCGCCACCAGCGCCGCCGTGCCGCCC
>JBGSRG010000276.1:0-2618 GCA_041737685.1 Phycisphaerales bacterium
CTCGCGACCAAGACCGACAAGGCGATGGTGTGCATCGGCTTCTACGGCCCAGACCCCGAGAACCTGGCCGATTATCGCATGATGCGCATGGCCTCGCAGATCATGCGTTCGCGCATGACCCAGCGCGTCCGAGAGAAGGAGCAGTTGGCCTACTCGCCCAGCGCTGGCGTGCGTGCAACACCCGCATGGCCCGGCTTCAGCGCCATGATCTCGCTCTTGCCCACCGATCCGGGCAAGGTCGCACGCATCGTCGAAGTCGTCCCCGAGATGTACGCCGACTTCGCACAGGCCGGGCCGACCGATGACGAGGTCGCCGTGGCCAAGCGCCAACTGGCCAACGACTGGGACGAGCGGACCAAGCAGCCGCAATACTGGTCGGGCATGTGCTCACAGCTGAGCTACCGCGACCTGACGCTGGACAAAGCGCTCGCAGAGAACGACTTCTACCAGAGCATGACCACAGCCCAGTTGCAAGACACCTTCGCCCGCTACTACCAGCCAGGCAACCGCTTCACAGTGACACTCAAGCCCGTCGCCGTTGCCGAGGGTGAAACCGCCGTTCCCGCGGCGAACTGACCCGATGTTGGGACAACGCTCGTCGATGGTTGAAGGCTCACGCTCCCGACCCACTCGCTCCATCGCGGCGTGCGTTCTGCGCGCGAGCGGGTGCGGCGCGCGTCCGATCAGAACCACTCCGACCAGACCAAACCCACTCAGAGTGGCACGGCCAAGCCCTCAACCAAGTCTCCGGAGAAAGACCAAACACGGCGTCCGCATGCGCGATTGGTCAAGCCTCTGCGTCGTCTTGCTCGCGGCCGTGTGCCTGTGCGCAGTGCAGGGCTGCGATCGGCGCTCCGACTCTGACACCGTCCGCGTTCAGCGCCCGCTCGACACCATCACCACCTTCGGAAGTCTTGGCGATACTCCGGGCAAGTTTGCCTACCCGCGCGCCATCGACTTCGATCCCATCGCCGGCACAATCTGGGTGGTTGATCGTTCCGGCCGCGTGCAGGAACTCGACCCGAACACCGGCGTCTGCCTCACGGTCTTTCGGATGCCCGATTCGGAACTGGGCTTCCCCGTCGGCATCACCATCGCCCCGGGGCACAACAGCGCGGGCCAGTGGACCGATCGCCTCATCTATCTCGCCGACACCCACTACCAGCGCGTGGTGATCGTCGAGCCGCCAAAGCCGCTCGACGCGGCAGAGCGTGCAAGGGTGTCAAAGGACCCCGGTTCGGTTCAACGCATCGAACCCAACATCGTCCGAATGCACGGCTCATACGGCACCGGCCCGGGCCAGTTCATCTACCCCACCGACGTCGCCGTGGTCGCCGACAAAGCGAATCAGCGGATCGAGCGCATCTACGTCAGCGAGTATGGCACGAACGACCGAGTAAGCGTCTTTGACGGTCAGTTCCGATTTCTCTTCAGTTTCGGCACCTTTGGCAGTTCGGCCTCGGCCGATTCGATCCAGTTCAATCGTCCGCAGGCGATGATGATCGATGACTCGCCCGCAGCGCTCGCCGACGTGGCCAATGCGCCCGAGCAGGCCGACCCAAACCTGCGAAACAAGCGACTCGTTATCGTCGACGCACGCAACCACCGTATCGGGCTCTTCACCATGGGCGGCGAACTGATCCGCTGGATCGGCGATCCCGACGATCCCAGCGATGCGCCGGGCCACTTCCGATTTCCTTGGGGGCTGGCGCTGGTTGGCGATGGCAGCGCACTGGTCTGCGACTTTGTGGGCGGGCGCGTTCAGCGGGTCGATCTGCAATCCGGCCAGGGCACCGCGTCGTGGGGCAAGGCCGGAGTTCGCGATGGTGAACTCAACTCCCCCTGGGCGCTCCTGCGGCTCAGCGACCGCCGGGTGATCATTGTGGACGGTCGCAACAACCGCCTGCAGGTCTTTCGCGGGCCATAGTTGAGCAGCCCGCAATCTCAGCCTTCTACCTCCGCCCGCACCCGCCGGGCTGCACCGCCGAACGATCCGGGCCGGTACGCTGTAAGTTGATCAAGCGAGTTTCGGTCGGCAGTGTCCGCAAGGCCTTGCTTCGGTCTCCAGTCGCACCGGCCAGTTCTGTCTCCGATATCTCATCCGCCACAAGAACCTTCGTTTCACTCGCCCTCACTTCCGCGCTCCAATTCATCCCCCCCCGTCCTCCCCCGCGCCGCCCTCTCTCCTTCCTTCCCGCGCCCTTCTCATCAAACTCCTCGTTCTCCGCCTCAAAGATGCCCGAACGATTCAACCAACTGGGCCCGGTGCAGTTTGATCAGGCCACGTGGCTGCTGCTGCTCATTGGCATCATCCCGCTCATCGTCTGGTGGGGCCGGCAGAGTCTCTCGGGCCTGGGCACCACCACCCGTCGTGTAGCCCTGGGCGTGCGCATCGTCGTCGTGGTGCTCTTGGTGGGTGCGCTGGCCCGGCCGCACTGGCGAAAGGAAGCCCGCAACGTCACGGTCAACATCATCAGCGACGTCTCCGAGTCGGTCCCCAAAGACCTGCAACGCCGTGCCGCCCAGTTCTTCACCGATGCGCGCGGCACCTCGCGGCAGGAAGACCTCTGGGCTCGAGTCACCGCCGCGCGCGGGGCCTACGTCCAGTCGCTGCCCGG
>JBGSRG010000285.1:0-2080 GCA_041737685.1 Phycisphaerales bacterium
GACCGGGCGCTGGCGCAGGTGGTGCTGCGGGCGGCGATTCAAGGCTCGGGCTTCTCGCGTGCGGCGCTGCTGCGCGATGCACCGGCGGTGGGCGATGTTGAGGTCATCATGGACATCGACCCGTTTGCGGAGCCGGGGCAGGCGGGCACCTTCAGCAAATCGCTTATCAGCGAGGCTCGCAAGGGTGAGATGGTGAAGTTGCTTGTGGAAGAGGGGGGCGGCGGCGCGTCGGCGAGCATCATGATGCTGCGGATTCAGACCGCGTTGTGTGCGCCGATCAAGGTGGGCGAGGACGTGACGGGGTTTTTGTATCTTGACGCTCGCAAGGGCGAGCAGAAGTCCAAGCCCGGCAGCGGGATTCACCTTCGCGCTGCGGGGGGAGTTCAGGCCGACACGGCGACGTTTGTGCAGGCGGTGGCGCGGATGTGTGCGCTTGCGATGGGCAACCTGAGCCGGGTGCAGTTGGAGCGTCGGCAGGTGGAACTGCTGCGTGATCTCTCGGCCGCGCGCGAGGCGCAGGTGATGATCATGCCGCCGGAGCGGGCGCGTGTGGGCGGGCTGATCTATGCGATGCGGATGAAGAGCGGGCGGTATGTGGCGGGCGATCTGTTCGACGTGGTGACGCTGGACGAGCACCGCACAGCGGTGTTTCTGGGCGACGTGGCGGGCAAGGGCATCAGCGCTGCGATCTTGATGGCCACAGCGCAGACGTATCTGAACGCGGCGCTGAAGCATCGCGGCGATCCGGCGCTGGCGGTGCGATTGACCAACGAGCACATCTGTGAGCACGCGGCGAGCAACAAGTTTATCTCGCTCTGGATTGGCGTGTTTGATGCTCGGAGCAAGACGGTGACGCACGTGGACGCGGGGCACGGCCACTGGCTGGTGGCGCGGGCGGGTGGCAAGAGCGAGAGTTACAGTGCCGCGGGCGGTATCCCGCTGGGGATTGATCCGAGTTTCGACTTTGTGTCCGAGACGCTGACGCTGGGGCCGGGCGATCGGCTGGTGGTCTTTTCTGACGGCGTGGTGGAGCAGCCCGGACCCGACGGCGACATGTTTCAGATCGAGCGGGCGGTGGAAGCGCTGGAGCCATCAAGCACGGTGCAGACCGACGCGACGATTTTGTTTGATGCGGTGCTGACCTTCGCCAAGACCGACTCGCTGGCCGACGACACGACGGTGGCGAGCATCGCGTTTGAGTGAGGAGGCAGCGTTGACGGGCGCGGTAGGCGGGACCGCGAACGTGGGCTTCGCGGGCTTGAACGCGATAGCGCTGTGGGCCGTTACGGCACGATCTTGACGACGCTGATCTTCATCGCGAGCATCTCGTAGACGATCTGCACCGGCTCGTCGGCGAGCCTTACGCAACCCATGGATTTCTCGCTGCCGATGGAGCTCGGGTCGATGGTGCCGTGCAGGCCGTAGCCCTCGATGGCCTTGCTCGCCTCGTCGTAGCCTTCGAATCCGACCCATCGCTCGCCGATGGGGTTGAGCGGGTCTTCGGCGTTGAATTTCTCGCGCGTGCGCGGGTTTACCCAGGCCGGGTTGACGAGTTTGGAGTTGTTTTTGACCACGAAGTTGCCCAGCGGTGTGCCGTCGTCGGCGCCTAGGCCAACGGGAAAGCTGGTGATGTAGGTCCAGCCTGGTTCCATGCCGTCGGCCAGCCCGCTCTGGCCGATCGAGCCTGCGCTGGGCACGTCGCCTTGATAGAGGTCAACGCGGAAGGCCGACTTGTTGACCACGGCGTGGAAGGGCCCGCGCATGACCTTCAACTTCTGCCCGACGCTGAGACGGTTGGGGTTGCTCATGTTGTTGAGGCGCTGGATGAATCGCCAGTCGGGCGTGAGGCCGAGTTTGCGGCTGATGCGCTCGAGGCTGTCGCCGGACTGCACTTCGTAGATTTCGCAGAAGGGATCGCCCGGCGTGACCTTGGGCGAGAAGACAAGAGACTGGTTCAGATCGGTCATCCAGCGCCTGATCTGGGCCCGCTCGCTCGCCGAGGCGTTGCGGTCCATGAGCGCCTTGTTGAGCGTGGCGCGGGCCTGCACAGTCTGCCCGGCGCGTTGCTGGCGCTCGGCCT
>JBGSRG010000288.1:0-1926 GCA_041737685.1 Phycisphaerales bacterium
TTCGGCGGGTGTTGCGGCGCGCTGTGTGGCGTGCTTTGCGGCGCTATTCGCTGTGCCGGCGGCGGCGCTCGCTTGGGATTCCGCCGGTCATCGGACCATTACGTTCATTGCGCTCGACGGCTTGGCCGAGTTGTCGCCTGATCGGCCAGCGTTTTTGGCTGAGGACGGTGCGCGCCAGATCGCGGCGTTTCAGGCCAGCGAGGCCGATCGATACCGATCGGTGAGGAGTAACTATCTCAAGCACGAGAACGATCCCGACCACTATCTGGACGTCGATGATCTTGGCAACTTCGGGCTGACACTCGAGACCATCCCGCCGCTGCGGTACGAGTATCTGCGAGCGATGGTGATTGCCAAGCACGAACACCCTGAGGCAGCGGCGGGCGACCCGGACCGTCCGCCCTATAACGAGCGGCGGGACTTTGCTCGAACGCAGGAGTTCTGTGGGTATGGGGCGCACGCGGTGATGGAGCACCACGGCAAACTTATCGCGGCATTTAGAACCCTCCGCGCGCTGCAGGCTCTGAACGATCCAGCCCGAGCGTACCAACTCGAAGCCGCCCGCTCGAACGTTCTCGCGGAGATGGGCCATCTCTCGCACTTTGTGGGAGATCTGGCGCAGCCCTTGCACACCACGAGCCACTACAACGGCTGGGTGGGCAAGAACCCGAACGGATACACCACCGAGAAGACCTTTCACGCTTTCATCGATGGCGGCGTGGTCGCGCTACATGACCTGAACTACGCGAGCCTGTGCGAGCGAGCCGAGTTCACGCGGCGAGTTGATGCGGCGGATGCGTTTGCCGATGTGCTGGCACACATCATGCGATCGCATGACCAGATGGAGCGGCTTTACATCATGCAGAAGTCGGGCGACCTTCAGCGCGAGCCCGGCAAGGCGTTGATCGCCGAGCGATTGCTCGACGGCGCAACGATGCTCGCGGCGATGTATGCATCAGCGTGGCAGGCCAGTGCGCTGGGCACAGACGATGCGGCGACGTTCATCAAGTATGACGGGCTGTCGGCCGAGCCGGGCGGTGCGCAACGAAGGCCGAGGGTTGCTGTGCCGTCATCGGATGCAATCCCCGGGGCCGTTACTCCGCCGGTACGGCCCTGAAGGGTCGTCCGATCAGTCGTTGAGAGTGGCCATCAACCGAGACTATCGACGAACGCCTTGGCGTCCGCAAGTCCGGCACCGGTTCGTTCTCGATAGACCTTGATCGCCTCGATTTTGCGATCTCGCGCAACCAACTCGCGCAAGTCGTCCATATCGTCCTGAGGCAGATCGATGCCCAGAGCCGCCATCATCGCGTCGATCTTGCGTTCGACTCGTGCGAGCCGTGATCGGAGCGCGACCTCGCTCGGTGGAGTGTCGTCGAACAGAAGAGAGAGCAGTCCCATATGTTGGATCCTTCTGAGTACACCGATTCGGACTGGCCGGTTGGGCACCACCTGCACCAACCAACTCCTACACAGTCACGGCCCTTGCTCGAAGTCGTCGGGCCTGAGTGCCACCACACCCGCGGTGTCCGACGGGTCCGCGCCGCGGTCTGTTGTGTCGGCCGGAAGCAGCACGGTGAAGGTGGCGCCCCGGCCGGGTGTGGAGCGCAGCAGGATTGTGCCGCGGTGCTCTTCGATGATTCGCTTGGTCACGGCGAGCCCGAGGCCCGTGCCGCGAAGGCCCTTGGTGGTTTGAAAGGGCAGGAAGATCTGCTTGTGCCGATCCGGCGCGATGCCCGGCCCGTTGTCGATGACCGAGATGCTCGCCGCGGCTCGCCTCGACGCCGTTGCGGGCTGATAGGACGTGCGGATGGTGACTGCGCCCGTGCCGGGCTCCACCGCTTCGACGGCGTTGACGAGGAGGTTCACAATCGCCTGGTGCATGAGACCGGGGTCGATCGAGATGGGCGGGATTTCTGGGTCGGC
>JBGSRG010000383.1:0-4540 GCA_041737685.1 Phycisphaerales bacterium
CGTTGCCGCGGCAGCACGCGCCGCAGCGGTGGGGGCACCCACAAACCACTGCGCTGCGCCGGCCAGTAACGCTCCGACCGCGATGAAGGCCGTGAGGCTCCGTGTCTGTTCGCGTTTCATCGGTCGGCTCCCAAAGGCAGCGCATTGCTCAGCCGCCGCTGCTCGTCAGCCAGCCGAGATTCGTCGGCAACCTTCGCGGGTGGCAGGCTGAACAACGTGACCGCAATCTCAAACGCGCAGGTGCTTGTGCCACTGTCAGAACTCTGGACCGTGCTTCGCAAGTGGACCCTGTCAGCGGGCGGCCACTCGCGTAGCGTCGCCAAAAAGTCGGTCAGAGCCTTGTTCGCACTCGGCCCGTCCGCCCCCGTGGCGATGCCATCCAGCCGCACGACCGGCACCATTTCAGTCGATTCGCACTCGATCGAGGCAAAGCGAACGCTCTCTCCGCGATGCTCTGATAACCAGCGAAGCACACTCGCCCAATCTGTTCGCGCACCAAGCGATGCCGCGATCCGAGACTCAAAGGCCGTTAGGCTCGCTCGCGTACGCAGCGCAAGTTCGGTACTCTCAATCGTTCGCCGAGCCGTCTGGGCTGTGGCGCTGTACGAAACCAGTTCGCGCTCGGTCATGCGGATCGTCTCGCGGTCGATCCACCAGTTGAATCCAACCCAGCACACCGCCGCAGCGCAGCCAACAGCCGCACAGGCGCGGATCGTGGTCATACGACTTCTGATCGACGCGGCCAGCGGCTTGAGCGCGTGCGAGCCGAGAATCGTCACCTCGCGAGGCTGCACGTCGGTCGTACGCCGCTCGGCCCGCTCAGACGAAGCGTCATCGAATCCCGCCAGCCCGCTCAGAAACTCGCGAAGACGCGGCACCGTCGCACCAGGGCCGATCAGTTCAAGTTCAAGCCCCTCGCGGTCATGCTCCTCCAGACCAAACCGAACCGACTGCTTGATCTCGACCGCCAAACGTTGCAGCACTGGCTGAAGCAACGGCAGGAGGTTTGCGCCCGTCATCCCGGGATGCTCGGCTATCGCCGATTCCGGTGTCGGCACGCCCGTTGAAGCAAGCAGCAGCCGCGCGCCCGCACGATCAAACCGCACACAGGCGATCGAACTTCCCTCCACCCGCACCGGCTTGCTCAACGCATCAACCAGTGACTCAAGCCCGATCGGGATCGGGCGGGTGAGAAGCACCCTTCCACCGCGCGCCACACACAGACAACTGCTTGAAGTATCCAGCCAGACAAACGCCCTTGCCGTGCGCAAAGCGCTCGAGTCTGTCGAGTGCCTTGCCCCAGAGGCAGCGATGGTCTGCTCTACCGCCCAGTTCAGCGCATGGACCGACGCAACGGTCTCGCCCGGCACCACGCCCGCAAAGGTAAGCCCCGAATCACAGATCAGCGCCTGAATGTTCGTCACCGCAGCGTCAGACATGGCGAACGAAGCAACGTGCTGACGGCTCGTCGGACCTTTGCAGCCGTCGGTCGCGGCGATCAGCGTTCCGCTCGGCGCATCCGCTCGGTCAAACTTCGAGGCCGCATCCAGCGCAAGAAGGCCGCCCTCGATCGCTTGTCTCGCCGCAAGCCGCTTCGGGAACGACTGAATCACCGTCGCTCCGCCACCATCCCAGCCGCCGACCGCTCCATGCACGATGGTCAACGCACTGAGGCGCTCTGCCTTGCACTCCCTAACCAGCCCCGCCAGAGTGGCCAACGCGTGCTCAAACCACGCGGCGCCCTCGAGCGAGCTATCCAGCGAATCCTCTGCCAGCGCGCGAGTGCCCCTGGACCGGACAACATCCAGCGTGATCTTTCCGGGCGAGATTTCAACAATCGCTCGACGCATGTACATCAGCCCCTCTGAGTCACGCCCTTGTGCAGATCAAGCGGCGATCAACACGATGGACGCTCTGACCGGACACATAGCGCCAACCTCCTGCATCGACCATCCGATTGCGCGTCTTGGTAGCACACGCCTCTATCTCCCACAATGCCCCATCAAGCGCAATAACAAGCATGGACTCGGGCGCGCAGGCCCGATCGACTTCCCTACGGAGCCTGATTCATGGCACTTCTGATAAACACCTGCGTGCGGATCGTTCGCGACAGCCCCGCACGCTCGGCGGTCAGCATGATCTCCATCCGGCGTACTTGACGGGCACTGACCCCGCTTAACGGCAGAGCAAGCGGAGTCCCGTCGCCACCAAGCGGCTGAAGCCGAAGCTCAGTCACGCCGCTGAGCAGAACCCGCTCCCCCGCAGCGTCGCCCTCAACACTCACTTTCAATGCTCCATCTTGAACCTCAATCGATCCCGACGCACCCCATTGCGCAGCGGCAAGTGTCACCAACGTAAATTCCGGCTCGCCCGGGTTGTCAGAAGTGTCCGGCACATCTCGAAACTGCGATGCAACAACCTCCATCGCCGCCGACATCTCGCTCGCCAGACGCGAGCCCGCCACGCTGTCCACATAGCCGTCCATAGCCGCAAACACAATCCGCGACGCGACCGTCATCACCAGCGCCAGCACCGCGATCGTCGCAATCGCCTCCACAAGCGTAAAGCCGGGCCGCTTTCGGCCACGCCGATCAACACCTCGCACTGCAACAGAACACCCCGGCGCCACCATCGCCTCGCTCCTCAATAGTCCGTCACCACCGTCGAGACCTCGAACGTGCGCTGCGACCCGGCGATCGCGGTATAGACCACACGAACCGCGACCGTTCGATAGCCCGTGCCCCCCGAAACCAAGTCCGGGCCTGTCTCCACGATCGAAACAAACCGTGAGAATGCCGCAAAGCCCGCGACCGCCGTCTCGGGCGGATAGTTTGCCTCCAGCACATACGCATACCCACGCGTCGGCTCGTGCCGATCCGCGATCACCGACTCCAGCCGTTCGGTCGCAAGCCAGCGCGCCGTAACCAGCGCTGCCGGATCAGCCCGCCGAATCTGTGCATCTCGCAACGCCCAGAACATCGCCGGAGTCGCGACCGACAGCAGCACGATCGCGCCGATCGCTTCAACGAGCGTGAACCCGCGACGTGCCCATCGCCGTCTCACCATCGCTCACTCCTGACCGCTCGCCAGCCCGCTGTTCGCCGACACGACCACGTGCCGACCGTTTGAGAACTCCAACACGCCATCGAAAGCCAGCGGCGACCCAGACACCGCCAGAGGCAGACCCTTCCAATCAAACCCCAGCTCGCTACCACCGTCGAAACTCGCCGAAGTCAGTGCCAGCCCGCCCCATTCCGCGCCACCAAAGTCCTGGATGAACGCGCCGCCACGCATCGGGTCAATTCTTGCCAATCGGTTCGCGATCCCCGGGTTCTCGGCTTGCTCCACAAACGCCTCGTACCGCTGCTGCGCAACCGAGAACCTGATCCACGTTCGCACACCACCATGACTCGCCAAATCGCGTGCCCCCGCCACGTCTCTCTCTACATGAGCAACCCCCGCCAATGTCCGAGCCTCAGCTGCCCCGCTCAGCGCGGGCACCGCCACCGCCGCCAGCAGCGTCACCAACACCATCACCACAGCAAGTTCGACCAACGAGAAGCCGCGCCCGACTACTCGGACGCGGCGATGAGTTTCATTGATCCGCACGCGGCGCTCCTGCGATCCTTCACAACCTCACGCACCATCTCACCACAATCGCTCGTTGACGCCCGTGGTGTTGCTGTTGGCCCAGAACTTGCCCTGTGTCGCGTCATACGCCCAGCCCGCCGTTCCCGAAACCGGCGGCGTGGCGGCCCACGTCGCACCAACGATCGCGTTCGAGTCCTTGAACGGATTCGCCGGAATGGGCTCCTGCATCACCGTGCCCAGCGTCTGCATCTGCGCCACCGTGGGGTATCCACCCGTGCCAACCGTCAGTTGCTGATTAGCGTTCCAGTTGGCCAGCGCCGATCGCACCGCGCCAATCGTCGCCTTCGTCGACGACTCCTTGGCCTTCGCCGCGTAATCAAAGTACTTGGGAATCGCGACGCCCGACAGAATCGCCAGCACCACGATCACCACGATCAGTTCGACAAGCGTAAATCCGCGATTCGTCCGTGAGATGTTCATCTCTACCCCTTGATATGCGACTTGTTCTGCCTCTGTTCTCAGATCGGCGGACAACACGTCCGCACGCTCCTCAAACCTCCCGATCTCTCAACCTTCGGCACCTTAACAATTCAACTTCACACAAAGCCAACCTTCAGCCCACAAGTTTGATCATGTCCCACATCGGCATGAAAATCGCCAGCGCAACCCCCAGCACAACCACCGCGATCGACACAATCAGCAGGGGTTCAATCACCGTCGCGATGTTTTTGGCTAGGTGTGTGCACTCGCGGTCATAGTGACGCGCGATAACTTCGCACATCCGTGGAATCTCTCCCGACTGTTCGCCCGCCGAGATCATGCGCGAAGCAAACGGCGAGATGTAGGTGCAACCCGGCAGGGTTTCACCGAGCCGTCCTCCCACACGAACCTGCTCCACAAGCAGCCGCGCATCGGCCTCAAGCAGCGGCCGGCCGCTGGCCTTGCCCGC
>JBGSRG010000385.1:0-4291 GCA_041737685.1 Phycisphaerales bacterium
AGTTATCTCTTCGGCAACGACGATCCCGACAACTTCGCCCTGCGCGACATCACCGAACTGGCGATGTCTGTCTCGGGCGACGTTTTCGCCGATCGCCTCGACGTCGGGCGCGTCTACCGCATCCAAGCCTCGGGCACCTTCGTCGACCAGACGCTCTCGGGCGGAACCATCGATGTTTCCACCGCGTTCAGGGCCTTCAACGCCGATGACCCCGCGTTGCTGCCGTTCCCGGCAGATTCAGGTACCGTCGAACAGGGCGAGTTCGCCATCAACGTCATCACCGCCGCGAGGCTGATCAAGGGCGAGTTTCGTGCCGAGGCCGGGAGCATCGGTCGTGTCAGCGTCACCGGCGGGCAAGACGTCAGCCAGGGCATCGACGCCGATCTGCTGGCCGAAGGCAACATCGGCGCGGTCTTCTCCACCGGACCGATCGGGGCAAGCCGACAGGTGAAGGTTTGGGCGGGCGGCACGATCACACAGATTCGAACCGCCGACGAGAGCACCGGCGATCTGGTTGCCTCGGCGGTCGCTTCGAGCGTGAGTGTGCGCACCGGCGTGGAGATTGCCGAGGGGATCGACCGGGTTGACTTGGTGTCGAGCATTACGGGCACGCTGGCGCAAGACTCGGCGTTGGGTTTGCTGGACCTCAACGGCGATTCGTCGATCAACGTCCTCGTGTCGAATCTGGCACCGGTGCCGGGCATTCCCAACGGCCGATCGGGCATTCTGGTTGCGGGCGAACTCAGCGGAGACATCACGATTCGGGGCAACCTCGACCACAGCAAAGTCATCTGCGAGACATTGAACGGTGGCACCATCATCACAATCGGCATCCGCATGACCGGTGTGATCGTCGAGTACGGGCGCGACCTGTTCGTCGACGCTTTCAGTGCCGGTCAGATCACCATCGGCAACGGCTACACCGGCCTCGAAGGCTTCGCTCCGGCGGCATACGGCGAGTTCACACGCGGCATGACGGGCATCAACTGCCCACCCGTGAACATGGCGACGACCTCAGCGTGGTGGTTTGAGACTCCCGATTGCGATGGACGGACGTGGGACTCGCTCATCCGGGTCAACGCGCTCAAGGGGCTGACGATCAATCGCATGTCTCTGGAAACCACACCCGGGAACCACAAGCGGTACATGCCGCGGGTAGAAGTTGGCCAGGTCGTCAATCTCGAGATCGGCAGCATGGAAGCGGGCGTGGTGTAGTCTGGAAACCTCTATGACCAGCCCGACCCGGTTTCGCCAACGTTTGCGATCAACACACCCGACGATGACTTTATGAACGTGGAAAGCCCGGTCATTGGGTGCGTCTCGCCCACCGCTGATCTGTGGCTGCGTAGCTTCAAGCGTTTGGAGATCGCCAACGACCTTCTTGGCGAAGTGTTTGTGCCCGAACTGAACTACACGCGCAACTCCGAGGTGTGCAGTGACCCGGACCTTGAGCCCAACGTGAATCCAAACTTCCAGCGAATCCTCATCGGCGAGAAGCTGGGCGACTTTCGCGAGCAGGAGTGCGGCTGCACATCGACTTTCTCGAACCCGAACGTTGGGCCGTGCGATGGGCAGAGCGAGCTGACGTGCAAGTACCCGTGTCCGGCCGATCCGGGCGAGAACTCGCCGCGAGGCTTTGGCGGCGGAAGTCGGTTTGCACCCGTGGGTCGCGTGCGTATCGCGCAGCCGTCAGCGCTGGCCGGATACGTGGTCGTGAACGCGGCGGGCACCCACGAGTACCCGGATTGTGATGAGCAGGGCGACGTCTCGACGGCCCGTCGGTTCTGGACGGGCAAGGTCGATGTGGCCCGATTGAACGGTGCGGACCGCGTTCTGCAGCCGATCGGCGTCGGATGCTGCCTGACGGCGCAGCCTGTGCATACAAGGTTCGTTTCACTGATTGGCAACGGCGATGCGGGCGAGATTCCGTTTCGGATTCACTACGAGAGCTCGAAGCCAGCCTCGATCCGGCACTGCGCGGCGGACGGCGGGCTGATCTTCGAGAGCACGATCATCGACGCAACGGCCCAGAACATCACGCCGATCTACGTTCGCTACGACGGGCCGCTAGCGAACGGCAGCGGTGCGGGACAGGGCGGGCCGTCGATCATGAACTTTGAGTTCCTCGACGAGTCGGTCAATCCGCCCGTGTGGGTGCCGACGCTCAACTTCGCGGCGAGCGTGTGCATGGACGACCCACGTGAGGTGCGCATCGTGGGCACGCTTGTTGGCGATTCGCCGCAGTATCTTGTTGATCCGTTCGCGCCTCTGCGTGTTCGTGCGATCCCCGAGCGCGGCGGTGGCACAAATCATGGCCGCACGCTGTTGTGCAACCCACTGGCTCGTATCGGTACGATCGAAGTGCCGATTGGTGCTGAAGTTCCGGTGAGCGACGAGATTTTCTACTTCACAATCGTCCCGGATTGCAACGGCAACGGCACGTCGGACGATCAGGACATCATCGACGCCGCCATGCTGCAAGGACTGGTCTTGGACTGCGACGGCAATGGCTTGATTGATTCGTGCGAGATCGCTGCGAACCCGGATCTGGACTTGGACCCGCTGGATGGGAGGCTGGACCGCTGCGATGGTCCATGTCCGCAGGTTTTGACGGCGGACTATGACATCAGCGATGCGGTGGACGTGCTGGATTTGCTCGCGTTCATCGGAGACTGGACCATGAATCTCGGGATTACCGTGATGCCGGTCGCGCCCGGCGACTTCAACAGCAATGGTACGGTCGATCTGATCGATCTGCTAGACTTCATTGGAGCTTGGTCGAGCGAGTTGGGCTGTTCGAACTGAGGCGGGCGATGGAAGCGGCATGAGCGCAGAGGCGAGCCAAGACCGCTCGCCTCTGCTTTGCGCTTGGTGATCAAGGCGGCGGATGGCGGCAACCCGGCTGTTGACGAAGGTGGAATCGCCGAACATCGGCGGGAAGGCCGATGTCACGGGCGGGGAAAGGACGGACAGGCGTGACGCCTGTCCCACGCAAGGCAGGGAGGAGGGGCCAGGGAACCTCACTCGCTCCATATGTGGTCGCGTAGCGCCAGGTCGATCAACCGCCGGCACAGTTGGGGCATCGGCATGCCCGCGTGGGCTGCGGCCATCGGAACGAGCGAGTGGCCCGTGAAGCCCGGCATGGTGTTGATTTCGAGGAACCACGCCGTGCCGTCGCCGTCGAGCAAGAAATCGGCCCGCGCAACGTGGCGAATGCCCATCCGCTGAGCCAGCCGAAGCGTCTGGTCTTGCACACGCTCGCGAACACCCTGGGGCAAGGGAGGGTCGAGCAGGTAGCGAGTGTCTTCGCGGGTGTACTTGGCCTGATAGTCGTAGAGGCCATCGGCGGGTCGAATCTCGATGACGGGCAGAGCCTCACCGTCGAGGATGCCAACGGTCAGTTCTCGAACAGAACCAACTACGCTCTGACCGTCGGAGTTGGGTCCGCCGGTGATTGGCCCAAAGCCGCTCGCTCCGCCGACCATGGCCTCAACCATACAGATTCGAGCGGCGATTCCCGGCGGGGTGCCGTCGGAGAGCAGCAACTCGGCGTCCAATTGCTGGCGGGCCTTGGCCCAGTCGTGCTCGTTGTGGCAAAGGTACAGCCCGATCGTTGAGCCTTCGTGGATGGGCTTGATGACCACGGGCAGTGGCAATGGGCAGGCGGGGTCTCGACGGTCCATCACGACGGCCTCGGGTGTCGGGATCCCGATCATCGCGGCGTGAAGTTTGGTGCAGACTTTGTCCATGGCTGTGCGGGCTGCGCGGCCCATGCTGCCAACAAAGGGCCGACCGTCGGCTTCGAGCAGGTCTTGCAAAGGCCCGCCCTCGCCCCAGCCGCCGTGGAGGACGGGAAAGATGACGTCGGCGGGCAGGGCGTTGAGTTCGTCGATCGTCAGACGATCGATCACCACGCGCTCAACGTGAGTGGTGCCTTGCTCGGAGAGGGCATCGGCGACGGCCTGCGAACTGATGAGGCTTACTTCGCGTTCGGCGTCGGGCCCGCCGCCCAGAACGAGCACACGGGGGCGATGGGGAGAACCGCGTCCCTTGGTGGCTTGGCCGGAAGGTTGGTTTGCGCCGGAGCGCGGGGTACCGATTGTTTTGTGCCTGGTCGACCAGTTCATCGGGTACGGCTCCAGATCACCACCTCGTCTTGGAGCGAGAGGCCGAAGGTGTCGAAGACGCGAGTGCGGACGGCGTGCATGAGGTGGATCGCGTCGCGTGCCGTGGCCGAGGGCTGTGTGACGATGAAGTTGGCGTGCTGGGGGCTGACCGAAGCGCCGCCGAC
>JBGSRG010000419.1:0-17582 GCA_041737685.1 Phycisphaerales bacterium
AACATCTTGCTTGCGTCATCGCGAGTTTCTGTTAGCATCTCGATGCCGCCAAAGGTTGGCGCATCCACAACACGACACCTTTGAGAGAGGCAGCTCACGTGACGGGTAGTCCCCGTCACGTGGGTTTCAGAATCAGAAGTCTTGGTTGTACGCGACCGGCTTACGGCTCAGCGCTTAGGCCCGGGGGCTCATGCTCCCCGGCTCGGGCTTAGGCCCTAGGGTGGGAGCTCGCGGGCAACACTCGCAGCGATTCACGGCAGAGCGACTCGTGCGGCGCGAGCGTGGTGCGGATCTCTTCGATCGCGCGGTGCTGACCGGGCCACATAAAGGCACGAAGCGCAGAACGCCCATCGACCCAGCGATGCGACGAGTGTTCGGTGTTGAGTGCTGGCGACCACGATGGTGCCACCTCCGCCGCGAACCGCGGCGACATCACGATGCAATCAATCGACGCGATGAAGAATGGGTGGACCTGTTCGAGCGCCCAGAATCCGAGGCACGCACCTGCGAACGGGTCAAGCCCAACCTCTTCGTTCAGTTCTCGCGTTGCGCACGCCGCGGCGGTCTCGGTCTGCCCGTTCGCGTCGGTGTCGATATGCCCCATGATCGGATGCCAAGTCTTGGCCAGCGGCTCGCGGGTGCGCAGCAGTTGCAGAAAGAAGAGCCGGTCAATCTCAGCGCCGAACGATTCGGCACCCATACCGCCCGATGATGCACGCTTGCCCACATCGCCCTTAGAGCCTCGCGCGGCCTCAAACTCGAGCTGCGGCGGCACGTGAAGGCGACCGGTCGAAGCGGGCACCCGGCAGAAGACGTAGACGTCAACGATGTCGGTGCGGACGCGCGGGCCCGCGCCGGGTTCGGCCCGGTAACCCTGCACTCGCGAATCAGAAGAATCCATGCGGGCAAGATAGTCGCGCGGCCAGTTCGTCGCATCGCCGGATGTTCGAATTGCACTAAACTCTGAGCATTCTGCCAACGAACAGGAGCGCGCATGAACAAGGGTCTGTTGCGGGTCGTGGTCATTCTCCTGATCGGCGCTGTCGGCGTGGGGCTGGCGTTGGGTTTCAAAGCGTCGCAGGCACGCCAACTCGAAGCTCGCACCCAGATCTTGGCACAGGCGATCGTTGCTTCCATGCCGTCGTACGCTGCCAATGCTCCGTATCTCGACGGACTGCTCGCCGCGGCACATCCCACGGCGTGGGAGGAGACCTTTGAGCGCGAGATGCTCACGGGGGGAACCGTGAATGTCTCTGGGTATCAACGATCGGTGCTGGGCCAAGTGAGCGCAAGGCTGAAGGCCGACGGCCAAGCCAAACTTGATCGAGAACTCGGACTCGCCGTGCTTCGGGCGGGCATCGGCGAGGCCGATGCCGGCGAAAGTGACGCGCAGACCGGGACGCGGGATGCAACGGGAGACGAAGCGGGATGATCGACACCCACTGTCACCTCACGTTCCCCGACTTTGCTGAGCGAGTGGGCGAGGTGCTCGCCCAGGCCGGCGCTGCGGGCGTATCGCACGCCATCACCATCTCGACCACGACCTTCGACTGTCTCGATGCACTCTCGCTCGCACGTCAGCACACCAATGTCTTCTGCACCGCGGGGGTGCATCCGCTCTATGCCGACGCCAGCGACGAGCGCAGCCTTCGCCGATCGGGAGCACAGTCTGCGACCGAGGCGGGCACGCACCACTGGGAGAATCTGCTCACGGTCGCTCGAGACGACAAGTGTGCCGCATGGGGCGAACTCGGACTGGATCAACACTACAGCACTCCACCACAAGCCATTCAGATTCCGGTGCTGGAAGAACAACTCGCACTCATCGAGCGCTGGAACCGCACGAGTGTCGCCGACGGTGGCATCGGCCGCGTCGATGCGTCCGGCAGGCCGGGTCTGCCCATCGTCATCCATTGCCGCAAAGCGTTCAGCGATCTGATCCCGATCCTTCGCCGCTCCTCGCTGCCCGCCGACAGATTCGTCTTCCACTGCTTCACCGCGGGGCCCGACGAGATGCGAGCGATCTTGGACTTTGGCGCGTGGGTGAGTTTCACGGGCGTGCTGACGTATCCGAACGCGCCCGAAGTGCGAGAAGCGGCCAGATTGGTGCCGCTTGACCGCGTGATGGTCGAGACCGATGCGCCCTTTCTGCCGCCAAAGTCACAACGCGGCAAGCATCCTTGCGTTCCGGCGTGGGTGGTTGAGACGGCCCAATCGCTCGCAGAAGTACGCGGCGTGGACTTTGAGAGCCTTCACGAAACGCTCAACGACAACACGCGCCGATTCTTTGGTGTGGGCTGAAGCGGCCTCGGGAAGGTGAGACTTTCTATGCCTTTGCCATCGCGATCGGGATCAGGATCAGGATCAGGGTCAGGATCAGGGTCAGGGTCAGGATCAGGATCAGGATCAGGGGACACGGGCAATCAGAGTGGGGTCTGGACGTTTGGCGGTTGGCAAACCACGCGCTCCGATCTTTCTGCCTCGGGCCTTTCTCTCTCAGGCGCTTCTTACCTCGGGCCCTTCCTACCTCGGGTCCTTCTTACCTCGGGCCCTTCAACCTCGGGCCCTTCAAGCTCGGGCCCTTCAAGCTCATAGGTGTCGAACCTCAACGGATCTCTCCCATGCTCTTCTCCACACTTTTTGGTTCCGTCATGTCGCTCGGGCTGCTTGCCGCTGGGCATTCCTCGCTGGTCTTGGCCTTGCCGGCCTTCTCTGCGTCAGCCTGCACTGCTCCCCCGCTGCCCGGTGCGGTCTCTGACGCTCCCGCGCCCACAATCCGCTTGCCGGAGCGAGAGACCTTCCTCCTGCAATGCCAGAGCGCCGCGGTTTACTCGGCCAAGCACGAAGGCCATGGCGTCCTGGTGCTTCTCAACGGCGAGAAGGTCTTCGAGCGCTTTGAGACCGGCTGGACCAGCGCCACGCCCCATCCGCTCGCCAGCGGCACCAAGAGTTTTTCTGGCACCGCCGCGGCGGTCGCCATCCACGACGGCCTGCTCTCGCTGGACGAGAAAGTCAGCGACACCATCACGGAGTGGCAGTCTGACCCACGCAAATCCCGAGTCACCGTTCGCCAACTGCTTGACCTTTCTTCGGGCCTAGACCCATCGAACGACACGCTCCAGCCTGCGCGCAAACGACTGATCGGTCAGCGTGGCCCAAGCACGGGGCCAAAGGCCGCACCACCCGCCGACGACAACCGCGCCGCGGCGGCGATCGATACCGAACTGACCGCCGAGCCGGGCACGAAGTTCCAGTACGGCCCTTCGAACTTCTATGTGTTCGGCGAGCTGATGAAGCGCAAACTCGCCGACGCCAAGACCGGCGACGCCGATCTGGTCTCCTATCTCAACCGCAAAGTTCTCAGCCCAATCGGTGCGACGGCACGATTCAACCGCGATCGGGCGGGCAACGCCAACCTGCCGGGCGGGTGCCAGGTCTCGGCGACCGACTGGGCCAAGTTCGGCGAGTTGATCCGGCACAAGGGCGCTCACAACGGCAAGCAATTGATCGACCCCGATCAATTGCGTTTGCTCTTCGAGCCTTCACGGGCCAATGCCAGTTACGGACTGACGTGGTGGCTGCTCCGCGCAGACAGCGAGACCGACCCCGAAGACGACCTCATGGCCGACACGCTCTCGCGCGGCGACAGCAAGCGGCGCGAAGCGGTGCGCGAGCAACTTCGCAAGCGAGCCAAGCGCAACGAAGAACTGCAACTCGCCAAGGAAACCTTCAGACACCTCGGCAAGAGCGACTTGGGAGTGATGGCCGCAGGACTGGGCAAGCAGCGGCTCTACATCTTGCCCGAGTTTGGCCTGACGATTGTGCGATTTGGCGACCTGACCGGCGGCAAGCGCTACAAGGACATGGAGTTTCTCGCGATGATGCTCGAAGGATCGACGCTGATGGAAGATGCCCCGGTTGCGCCCAAGCGCGAGGACAATTGAGCGCTAGGCTTTTGCGTGGACCAACATCGCACAGAGCCAGAACCGCCTGACATGAACAGGCCCGACGTGAACGGGCCGGGCGACAGCGCGCACAGTGTCAACTCACCCAAAGCCAGCCACTCCGCCGCTCACAAGCCGCTCATGCGCTCGCTCGGCGAGTTCTTTGGACACATCAAGAAGGCCGTGAAGACCGATCCGAGTGCTCTTCAAGCACAACGACGCGCCAATCCAGAGCCGACCCGGCGAGTGGTGTCTGAGCGCGTTGAGGAACGCGAAGTGCCCAACCCCGACGGCACCGGCAGAATGATCCTGCGCCGAACGGTGGTGGAAGAGGTTGAGATTCATCCCAGTACCGCATCAACACCACCCGGCCGAACCGAAGCGACCGCGAACCAGAGCGCTGGCGATTCTCCATCGCGCGAATGATGTTGATCAACCCGCGAACGCTTGATCGATTATCGCTCGGCACGCGGAACGAACTCTTTGCCCGGCCCGCGCGATCCACCTGTGCCACCCGGCCCCCATCGCGAAAGCCACTGGTCCACATCCAGCGGTTGTGGTGGCGGTTTCACCCAGAGCATCATCTGCACGTCGTCAGAGCAGCGTCCTTGCTCATCGCAAAACTCTGCCATCCGCCGCGACTCTTCGCGAAAGCCCAGTGATCGGTACAACGACAGAGCCGGCGCATTGTCCGCAACGCATCCGAGACACACTTTCTGAATGGTTGCGTGGCTCCTTGTCCACTCCAGCAGCACCTCCATCAACAAGCGTCCCAGCCCTACTCCACGGTGCGTGGAGCGCACCCCAAGCCCGAAGTGACCGTGATGTCGCATCCGCTCCGGCTCGCGAGCCTTGAACTCCACCTCGCCCACCACTTGGTTGCCACTGGTCGCAACCACGATCAGCGCATCGGGCTTGGTGAGCGACTCGCCGATTCGTTCCCGTACCTTCTCGACCGCCCGCAGTTCGTGCGGCTGGGTAACGGTGAACTCGCTCGTCTTAGCGACGTCCATCGCGTAATCGGCGTAGGCCGCGGCGTCATCCGCCGCCGCCGTGCGGACATGGACCGTCCGGCCGTCTCGCAGTGCAAAGTCTCTTGGCTCGATGCTTGCCATGCTCACTCCTCTACTGGAAACTGCTCAGGCCCAACGCGGACTTGTCGACCAATCACACGCACGTCTTCACTCTCACTCCGGCTCCGCCACCGCCGGATGCTCCGGCACTTCTCCCGTTAACACTCGCCACAAGTCTCGCACCACCCACGACATGTTGCGATGCGCGGTCGCTGTCGCCGCGGCGATGTGCGGCGAGAGGTGCGCATTGGGCAGATCCAGCAGCGGATACGCCGCGTCAAACGGTTCAGGCTCGTGAACATCCAAGAGCGCTGACGCGGACTTGTTGGCAACGAGAAACTCCGCAAGTGCCAACGGTTGAATCACAAATCCGCGCGAGGTGTTCACGATGATCACGCTGGGCTTGCACATCGCAAGTTCCGCAGCGCCGACCAGCCCGCGATTGGCGCGCCGACCGTCTACGTGGACACTCAGCACGTCACTCTGATTGAGCAGCGCTTCCAACCCCACACGCTCTGCTCCGCTCGCTTCCAACCGTGCTTGCACCGAATCTGCTGCAAAGGTCGCGATGTCGTGAGATCGAACTCGCATGCCCAGCGCCAAGCCCACGCGCGCCACGCCGCAGCCAACCCGCCCCAGACCAAGCACACCAAGAGAGAGATCACCCAGTTGCTTTGGCGCGAGCAGTTCCGAGCGCAACTGCTTCCACGCGGCGGGTGCAATCGCTCGCTCAAGAAACACACGCGGCCGCAGCACGTCCAGCAGCATCGCCCACACGTACTCGACCACGGCCTGCGTGTTCGCGGCGGGTGTAGACACCACCACCACACCGCGCTCGGCGCACGCTTCAAGGTCTACGTTGTCAAGCCCCACGCCCGCGCGCGCTACGCATCGCAGCCGCGGCGCGCGGTCCAGCAGCGCTGCATCAACCTTGGTGTAGGTCCGAATGACCAATCCCTCGGTAACGCCGATGAGTTCATCAAATCGGGCCGATTCGCTCGGCGTCACTTCGAGCCGGCATCGCTCGGCGAGCCACTTCGCTGGCTCATCGTCAAGATGCTCGGTCTGAATCACCAACGGCACAGCGGGCGAATCAGAGCTGCGGGTTGCCTTATTGGTGGGCTGGGGCATGGACCGATTGTTCGCTCGCAAGCGGCCGAACGTCTGGGCTGTGCCGCTCGCTCGCACCCGCAGACTCTGAAGAGAAGTTGACGCTCGCCCGTGAACCTGTCGTTCAGTCCAGACTGAGCGGAACTCTGATTCTCGACACGTTCTGCAAATCGCCCACGACCTCAAACGCCGCGCTCGTTCGAGGTGCCAAACGCCGCCTCCGCCGCGTTGATGGCCCGCGCCATCGCTGCGGCTTTGTTCACAGTCTCCTCATACTCGGCGTCGGCGTCCGAGTCGGCGACGATCCCGCCGGCGGCTTGCAGGTGGTACATCCACGTTCCGGGGTGCAGCCCGGGAGAGCCCGCCGAGTCGGAGCACGTTGGCACGACCATCGTGCGTAAGGTCAGCGCGATATCCATATCGCCGTCAAGGCCGATGTGGCCCAGGCCGCCGCCATACGGGCCGCGCCGGATCGGCTCGAGTTCATCGATGATCTGCATCGCTCGAACCTTGGGCGCGCCCGAGATGGTTCCGACCGGCAGCGCAGCGCGGAGCACATCCCAAGCGCTCAGCTCTTCTCGCAATTCGCCCGTAACAGTTGATGAGATGTGCATGACGTGCGAGTAGCGCTCGATCGTCATCACCGCATCAAGATGCACCGATCCGGGCTTGGCTACCTTGCCAACATCGTTCCGGCCAAGATCAACCAGCATGATGTGCTCGGCCCGCTCTTTGGGATCGGCCAGTAGTTCCGCCTCCAGCGATCGATCCTCATCCGGTGTCATGCCGCGCTTGCGCGTGCCCGCAAGCGGTCGATTGGTCACAACCCGGCGCAGCGAGCCATCCGTGCCGTTAGCCTCTCGCGTCTGCGCACGAACCCGGCAGAGAATCTCAGGACTGCTGGCGATCAGAATGCACCCGGGGGTCTGCAAGTAGGCCATGTAAGGTGAGGGATTCACCGCGCGCAAGCAGCGATAGACATCGAACGGATCGACCGGGCTGGCCCGCTCGAACCTTTGCCCGAGCACGACCTGAAAGACGTCGCCCGCAGCGATGTACTCCTTCGCCCGCGCCACCATCTTCGCGTGCTCTTGCCGCGTCACGTTTGAGTGCTGTGCGGCAACTTTCCCCGCAGCGCCAGCCGACCCGACCACGTCGCCCATTCCGACTCCAACCCCCCCACCCTCACTCACCTCAGGTGAGGCCAGCTGTCGGCGTTGGTCGTTCAACTCGCCGACGCGAGCCCGAAGCCGGCGTAGACCCGCCGCGTACGTCTCGTCAATCTCCGCGTCGCTGGCCGCGTGGTCGAACTCAACCAGCACCACGGTGTGTACCAACTTCCGGACGTGATCAAAGACGACGACGCTGTCGTAGTAGGCAAGCGCCAAATCCGGCAGATAGCGGTCATCGTGCGGCGCGCTCGCGAAAGGGAGCTTGTCAGGCTCGCCGAAGCGCACGCTGTCATACGACGCGAAACCGGCCCATCCGCCAAGAAAGCAGCCGCTCGACGCAGCGCTGCTCGTTCCTTCGCCCGCCGCTGCGATGCGAAAGTTTGGACCAAGTTCTCTCGCGAACCGCAGCGACTCGGTCAGCCGCTGCGGGATCAGAAGCGGGTCGGCCTCGTGCGTGGTGTGGTCGGTGGCGTTTCGATGATCGACCACACGCACGCGATGGCCAACGGCCGTCACTTCAACCGCCGGCTGCGCAGAGAGAATGGAGAACCTGGCCTGGCGCTCGCCGCCTTCAACCGACTCAAACAAGAACGATGGCGCAGTTCGCGCATCGGGCGCCACAAGTCTTCGATAGGCGAGCACCGGCGTCAGTTGATCGTCCAGCATCGCCGCGTGCAGGGGTACCACCAGCCGATTGCCCCGCGGGTTCTGTTGGCAAAAGCATGCGAACCGTTCCTTTACGCGCGACAGCGACGGCTCGATCATCTTCAAGTATTGCTCCGACCTTGGTCACGTGCAGAAAGAACTCTCGCGCCGTGATCGGGCCCCCTCCGAACCGTTGGTTATGGTTCTCGGACGTGTCCGCTCTCGCCGACCCGAATCCGGGATGCGGCGGAGGTCCCCTATTCCGTCAAGTCCCTGTGAATAAACGGGTTGACACCCGAAACTTGCACTTTCTTACCTACCCGTACTTGCAATCCTCCAGTTCGGTGATCTAATTCATGCGTCGGACGGCGAATCGGCTCTGAAGGCGAATGGCCCGGCCTGAAACAACCACCGACACCACGGATGAGAGCGGAGATGTGATGCGTTCCTCGTGTGCCAAACGGCCTCGAGACGAGCGTTGCATTTCGGTCTCGCCTTCGGTTCTACTTTGAGCCAACCCGAGACCAAGACGCGTACCCGGCGTTCGCCGGCCGAAGGGCCGACGCTCTGCTTTCCTCTCTCGCGGTCGGTCAAAGCCGCGAAATCTCAGTCCCCGGCGGGCGTGCGTTTCGCACGTCGGGGTGTTCGTGCAAGGACGCACGTCGGTCCGGATCCATCGGGACTCGGGCTTGGAAAGTGAAGGACTACACGCACCGGCGCCATCGTTGCGCGTCGGTGCAGAGGGGCTTCCCGCGTCGGGGAACACCCGACGGAAGGGTCATTTCGCAGCTTGGGAGAACAAGGTCATGTCCACCAAGATCAGACAGGATGTTTCGAGTCGAGCCTTTCTCAGCGCCGCGGTCGTTGCCGCAGTTGCTGGGTTTGGTTCAACCGCCATGGCTGGCGGTGGGGCGGGCTTCTCCTACCCCAATTTCAGCACCACTGCCGGCCTCGCGCTGAATGGACACGCGTCGCAGACAGGAAACACGATCGACCTGAACGGTTCGTTCGCGTTGGGTGCCCGGGCCGGTTCGGTCTGGCACCAGAACCAGCAGCCGGTCAGCATGGGCTTTGTGTCCAACTTCAGTTTCCGCATCTTGGACTCGCAGGGCGCGGGCGGCGGCGGCTTCGCCTTCACCATCCACAACTCAAACAGTGGCCCAGGCGGCACCGCGTCATTTGGCACCTCGGCCCTGGGCGCTGCGGGCGGTGCACTGGGCTATGGCTCCAACGTGCTCGCGGGTGGAACCAACCTCGGCATCAACAACTCCCTCACCGTCGAGTTCGACACCTTCTATAACCCTGTTGCGAACAATGACTATGCTGGCGATCACATTGCGCTGCACAACTGGGGCACCGCTGGCGAAATGCCCGTGCTGGCCAACTCGATCGCAGGAGTCATCGCCCCGGCGAGCGGGTCGTGGTCAAACGTTTCCGACGGTCGGATCTACGACGTTCGCATTCAGTATGCCCCCGGCGTGTTTGAGGTGCTGATCAAGCGAGCAACCGACGGGGCGTTCGGCGCTCCAGTGCTCAGCCAGAGTCTTGATCTCTCGACCATTGTCCCGCTGAACCCCAACGGCGACGGTGTGGGCCAGGCCTGGGTCGGGTTCACGGCCGCGACCGGCGGAATTCAGGACTTCGAGCGTCACCAGATTCTCGGCTGGGACTTCTCGGGCAACACCATCCCCACGCCCGGTGCGGCCTCGCTCTTGGCGCTGGGTGGTCTGACGCTGACTCGTCGCCGCCGTCGGTGAAATCGGAGACGCTGAACGAGTACTCTCGATCTACTTTCCCCGCCTCCCCGCCCCCCCCGCCCCGCTGAAGGAGCGCTCGGCTTGAGACTCGGCCAATAGTCCGCACAGACCGAACACGGTCACGACCAACCCCGAGTATCCACCCGAGACGATGGAGACGCCAAGACGGCATCGGCCAGGACAGCCTGAGCGAGACCAAGAGACCTTTGGTTGACGTAGCAAACTCTCAGAGCTCGCCGGGATGGCCCGGCGGGCTCTGTTGCTTTGTACCACCGATGTCCGCACACGAGCGGGTCGAATACGCTTGGCAACCATGACCACCCACGACCCTTCGCCCGATGCGCTTCAGGCGCCTTGGCGGATGCCCTACCTCGAATCCGTTGACGATGCTAAGCCGCCTTACGCCAGCGCGGGTACCGGCAGTTTCCTGCTCGACTATTGGCGAGAGAGCGCCGCGGACGAACGCAATCACGTCATTGCCCGAACCCAGAACGGTCTGATCCTGCTCAACGCGTTCCCCTACGCGGCGGGCCATCTGCTCGTTGCGCTGGGCGATGCGCGACCCACGCTGCTGGATTACGACTCGGCGCAGCGTCGCTCGCTTTGGGAACTCGCCGACGTGGCCATGGCCATCATGCTCCGCGCTCTGCGGCCACAGGGTGTTAACGTGGGCTTCAATCAGGGCCGCGCCGCCGGGGCGGGCGTGCCGCAACACCTGCACCTGCATCTTGTGCCGCGATGGGGCGGCGACGTGAACTTCATGAGCACCATCGGCCACATCCGCGTCCTTCCGGCCAGCCTCGACCGCATGGCCGAACGCTACCGCGCTGCGTGGGTCGAAATGAATGGCGTCGAGGGGTGGCTGCGGACGCAGGGCGTTCAACTCTAACTGCAACACCTTCACTCACGCCGACTCAATCCACTTGTTGAATCCGGCGCAGTTCGCGATCGGTATGCTCTGACATGAACCGACGACTCATCCCGATTCGCCCCGCCTTGGCATGGGCGGCCGCGTTGTTGTCCGCCGCGATGTTGCTGTCGGGCACGGTACGGCTCTCAGAAGCCAGCCGCACCACCACGCCGCCACCGAACCGCGGCGAACTCATCCTCTACTGCTCGGCCGATTCGGTCTATGCCAAGACCGTGCTCGAAGCCTTCGAGCGCTCCAGCGGCGTAACCGTCAAGCCCGTCTTTGATACCGAGGCAACCAAGACTTTCGGGCTGGTTCAACGGCTCATCAACGAGAAGGAAACGCCCCAGGCCGACGTCTTTTTCTCCTCCGAAGCCATGGGCATGATCCGTCTGGCTCGCGCTGGCGTGCTCGATCCATACACCAGCCAGCCCGCCGAGCGGGCGTTTGCGCAAGCGGGCGGTTGGCCGTCGATGCTGCGAGCCTCGGACCGGACCTGGTACGGATTCGCGCGCCGGATGCGTGTGTTGGTCTACAACACGCGCCAGATCAAGCCCGAAGATCTGCCGCGCCGTCTCGCCGACCTTTCCGATCCGCGGTTCAAGGGTCGCATCGGCATCGCCCGTCCCGAGTTCGGCACCACACGCGGACACCTTGGCGCACTCCGCATGAGCGCGGGCGAGGTGGCGTTCAAGGCCTGGTGCCAGGGCCTGAAGGTCAATGAGATACGAGAGTTCGACGGCAACATGTCGGTGGTCCGAGCCGTCGGTCGCGCTGAGATTCACATCGGCTTCACCGACACCGACGACGTGTACGCCGGCCTTGCCAACGAATGGCCGATCGCAGCCGTGATGGTCTCGGAGCAGTTGCTGGCCCTCACCCACGACCGTACCAGCGCCAGCCTGCTCGCCTATCCCGAGCATCCCATGCAAAGCCCGCACACCATCGCGATCGTGAAGGGAGCAAAGAACCGCGCCAACGCCGAGCGCTTCGTCGACTTTCTCCTGAGCGAGCAGGCAGACCTACTGCTGAGCAAAGGCGATGCTCGCACATTCCGCACCTACATGCCGCCGCCGACATCGCCCGCGAGCAGAGGCACCAACTCAGATTCGATCGCACCCACCGACCCCAAACACCAGTCGCCATCTGCTGCGCACAAGGCCTTACCCGCGACAGACAATCTGCGCTTCATGGTGCTGAATCTCGAACAGGCAGCAGACTATGTAGAGGAGGCCCTGGCACTCTGGACCCAAGCCGTGCGATAGGTGGCACACAGAGTTTGCACGCGCATCACTCATTTGAGTCGAGAATCCGCGCCACCGCTGCGCCAAAGTCCAATCCCGACTCGCCCACAATCAACGCCCGATCCCGTGCAATCCCCGCCGCGACCGCCGCGTCCGCATCGCGCTCGGCATCGCCGATGAGCCAGCTCCGGCCAAGATCAAGCCCCAGATCCGCCGACGCCGCCAGCAACATGCCCGCGCTTGGCTTACGCCAGGGGTGCTCTCGCACCCACGGCTCGCGCGTGCCCGTTGGGTGATAGGGGCACGCATAGAACGCCTCGATCCTTGCTCCGCTCGCTGCTTGCACGCACTCGCGTAGCCGTCGATGACAAGCCTCGACTCGCGCAAGCCCGCAGCGCCCGCGTGCCACCGCACCCTGATTGCTGACCACCACGAGCACAAAGCCATCGCTCCCAAGTCCGTGCAAACCCTCAGCAACGCCCGGCAGCAGTCGCACCAAGCCCGGCTCGATCAAGTCGCCCGGAAACGGCGTGTCCGCCGTCACGCCGCGATTGTCGATCAGCGTGTCGTCGCGATCCAGAAAGACCGCCGGTCGCAGTGCAACTTCCATCTCAGCAGATCTTGATCGCATTGAGGCTTTCGGTTGCTCATCCCCCAAACCCGGTCCCGCTTTCGTCCTCGACGGGCATCGGCACACGCATCACACAGCGCACGCCACTTGCCGAGTAACTGGTCACCACCTCGCCGCGCAGTTCGTGCCGGATCATCCCGTCGATCAGAACCGACCCGAAGCCCCTTCGATCGGGCGGCCGCACCGCCGGCCCGCCGCTCTCTTGCCAAGTGATCCACAGCGTCGATCGCGATTCGGATCGGCTCCCTCCGCTTGCGTCCCTTTGCTCCTCGGAGGGCGCTCCGAGACACTCCGCATTCTCCACACTCCAAGTCAGTTCAACACGTCCACCCACGTCCCGGAAGGCCCCGTGCTTCGCGGCGTTGGTCGCCAGTTCATGTATCGTCAGCGTAATGGCCTGCGCATACTTCGGCGGCAACATCACACTCGGTCCATCCACCAAGTACGCTTCCCTGCTCAGTGAGAAAGTCCTCAGCGTCTTCGCGGCGATGGCCCCCAGCGGCGCACCCTCCCACTTGGTCCTGGTCAACTCCGAGTGCATCCGGTCCAGCGCCCGCAACCGACCCATGAACGCCACCCGAAACTCCTCGAAACTGTTGGTCGAGCGTCCGGTCTGCTGCGCCAACGACATGATCGTCGCCAGATTGTTCTTGACTCGATGGTCGAGTTCGGAGAGCATCAGTTGCTGCCGTCGCTCGGCGGTGCGGCGCTCGCTCACGTCCTCCACGATTGAGAGCACCGCAAACACCTTGCCCTCGGGGTCGAGCAGCGGCGCGTTGTACCACTCACAGTCCACGATCCGGCCGTCCGAAGTCACGTTCTGGTTGCTGCCACGCACCATCTGCCGATCGCGGAGCAACCGCTCCCAAATCTTGCTCACGTACGGCCGATCGATCTCGGGAATGAACACATTCCCGGACTTGCCCACTATCTCTGCCGCGCTGTAGCCCAAGATCTGCTGCGCACCCGGGTTCCACTCGATCACCGTAAAGTCCGGTTCGAGAAACAAGATGCCCACCGGAGCAAAGTTGAAGATCAGTTCGCGCCGTTGCTGCAGGTCTCGAACCAGACTCCTCGCACTGCGGGCCTCGGTCACGTCTCGCAGCACCAGCAGCACGTCGTCGGCATCGCTCGGCGAGACCCGAACCTCCCACCATCTTGATCGACCGCTGCGGTCGGTCTTGAACTCATACCGCTGCACCGTGCGCGTATCGAGCGCCAGCGTGACGTGCTTCATGCACTGCTCGGCACGCTCAGCGGGAAGCACCTCATACGCCGTCTTGCCCAAGAACTGATCCGGGCCGACAAACAGATCATCGTCGCTCTTCGCGTGGTAGGAAAGATACCGGCCCTCACGATCCATGCGAAGCAACAGATCAGGCAGCGCATCGAGAAGCGCCCGGTTCGTCGCCTCCGACCGGCGCAGGCGCTCCTCCGCCTCCTTGCGCACCGTGATGTCATGGATGATCCCAAAGAGATACCGCTCGCCGCGGATATCGATGGGCCCGGTGTAGATCTCCACGTTCCGCAGGTCGCCCGACGCCGTCCTGTGAACAAACTCAGATCGTTGCTCTCGCTCAGTCGCGAGCGCCATGACCGGACGCAGCGTCTCGATATCGGCGGTGTTGATATCGGTGATCTTCATCGTCAGCAGTTGCTCACGCGAGTAGCCGTAGAACCTCGCCGCGGCGGCGTTTGCATCGACCAGCCTCGCGGTTCGCGGGTCCACCACCAGTTTCACCGCCTGGTTCGCGTCAAAGAACTGCCGATACCGCTCCTCGCTCTCTCGCAGCGAACGCTCAGCCCGAAGCCTGTCAGAAACGTCGGTCAGCATCACGATCCGAGCGTCCCGATTCCGCAAACTCAGATCATTCCCGAACACCTCCGCGTCAAACTCGCTCCCATCCCTTCGCACGGCCCGCCACGGTCCGGTCAGCGCAAGCCCATTCACGCTCAACGCTGCATTGCGGAGCGCCGCTCGCTCGCCCTCCACAACCAGCCGTGGCAGGTCCAACTCCAGAAACTCGTCGTGGCTGTAGCCAAACAGTTCCAGCGTCGCGCGATTGACCTCGAGCATCCGCAGCGTCGCCCGTTCATACACCCACAGCGGCTGCGGGTTCTCATTGAACATGATCCCATACCGATGCTCCGACTCAAGCAGGCTCTGCCGGGCCTGAACATACTCCGTCGCGTCCAGCACGTACCCCAGAAAGTGCGTCACCACCCCGCTCGGATCGCGTGTCACCACCGTGAAGTCGTACAGCGATCGATACGAACCGTCGGCACACCGCAGGCGATACCACTGCTCAAAGTGATCGTTCCCCGCAGCAATGTGCCCCTGAACCTCGATGCCCACGCGCTGCAGATCCTCAGGATGCACAATCTGGCTGTAGCCGATCTGCCCTGAGGTAAAGTCCGCGGGCGAGTAACCAAACTGCCTCACGTTCTCCGACACGTAGTCCACGGGCCAGCCCGGCGCGTTCTTCCAGTTCCACACCACCGTCGGTCCACCCACGAACAGCGCCCGCTCGCGCCGCAACTGCTCAACCGCCCGCTCACGATCGGTCACGTCGATGAACGCCGCAACGCTGCCGTTGGGTTCTCCCGCGCGATCAAGAATCGGAATGGCGTTGCCGATCACGGCCCGCTCGCTCCCGTCCTCAAACACGAGTCGCAGGTCAAAGTCGCGAACTTCCTGCCCCGTCGCCGCGCACCGCTGCACCGGCAGTTCCAGCCCCGTCAGTTCACGCCCATCCTTCATCATCTTGAAGTGGCCCGGGCGCTTCGATTCCGACGCCGTCAGCGAGTGGTTGTCCTGATCGTTCAGCCGCAGCAACTCCTGCGCGTAACGATTGCCCGTGATCGACTTCGCTCTCGCATCGTGCGCGATCCACACCGCCGCGGGCACCGCGTCCATCAGCGCGCTCAGTTCCTGTGACCGTGCCGTCGCCTCGCGCTCGCGAACTCGAATCGCCCGAGAGGTGTCGATCAACGGCCGCACACACCGCCCCACCAACCAATACACCAGCGCGGTACACGCCGAGACATAGATCAAGCCCTTGGCCGATTGCAACCGCTGACTGTTACTCTCGCTGATGGGCAACATCGCCAGCACCCCATCGGTGCCGACCACCCAGATCACCCCCGCGAGCAAAAACCACGCTGCCGTCACCAGCGCCAGCCGGCGGTGGTGTACGGCGTCAACGAGCGCTGTCTCTGCTGGCTGTCGGCCCATTGTTCCGCTCCGCCGGCTGCCGCGGGCCCGCCGGTTACAATCCTTCCGCCGCTCTTCCCCCATCCCCCTCCATTCCCCTTCCCCACGCACCTGCGCTGCGGTCGGCCAGAGACGATTCTCGCCAGCAGGTCAACACGATCCCAAGACCGACACCACAAGATACCCGAGAACCCCAACCACCTCGACGGAAATTCAATCATGACCACCGACATCGCCGCCATCCTCGGCCCCGACGCCAAGTCCTTGCTCGGCTACGAGTCCAAGACGATCTCCAAAGGCCGTCTTCACTTGCCCGGTCCAGACTTCATCGATCGGGTCTTCTCTCAGACCGATCGTTCGTCCGTGGTGCTCCGAAACTTCCAGACCATCCTCAACACCGGTCGGCTCGCCGGTACGGGTTATGTCAGCATGTTGCCCGTCGATCAGGGCATCGAGCATTCCGCCGGTGCCAGTTTCGCGCCGAACCCCGAGTACTTCGACCCGGAGAATATCTGCCGGCTAGCGATCGAGGGCGGCTGCAGCGCCGTTGCCAGCACCATCGGCGTGCTCGCCGCGGTCAGCCGCAAGTACGCCCACAAGATCCCGTTCCTGGTCAAGTTCAACCACAACGAGATGCTGACGTACCCAAACGTCTTCCGCGAGAGTTACTTCGGCAGCGTGCGCCAGTGCTACGAAATGGGCGCTGTGGCCGTCGGCGCAACCATCTACTTCGGAAACGAGTCCAGCCGCGACGAGATCGCCTATGTCTCGGACATGTTCGAGGAAGCCCACGCTCTGGGCTTGGTCACGGTGCTGTGGTGCTACACCCGCAACAACGCCTTCAAGGTCAAGGGTGCCGACGGCAAGGCCACCGATTACCACACCTCAGCCGACCTTACGGGCCAGGCCAACCACCTGGGCGCCACCATCAAGGCCGACATCATCAAGCAGAAACTGCCCACCAACAACGGCGGCTACGCCGCGCTGAACTCCGGCGGATCGTCCTATGGCAAGTGGGACAAGCGCGTTTACACCGACCTCTGCGGCAGCGACGAACACGGCCACGGCGGACACCCCATCGACCTCTGCCGCTACCAGATCCTCAACAACTACATGGGCCGTATCCCGCTCATCAACTCCGGCGGCGAGAGCAAGGGCGCAGGCGATCTCGCCGAGGCCATCACCACCGCTGTCATCAACAAGCGAGCAGGCGGAATGGGCCTCATCTCCGGCCGCAAGGCGTTCCAGCGACCCATGAAGGACGGCGCAGCGTTGCTGCAGGCGATCCAAGACGTCTATCTCGACAAGAGCGTGACCGTGGCTTGACAGACGAGATCTGACCGCGCCATTCGCCCCATATCTCCGGCCGTTCCTCTTGACCGACTCCCAGCACACGGCCGAACCACCTCGCTTCGCACCGATCGCCCGTCGCCCGTCGCTCAACGCGGGCGCGGGCGCGGGCGCGGGCGAGGAAACACGCGCTTGACCCACCGACACACACGAGCCAGATCGAGGTCCACTTGAAGATTTGCGCAACCGCGGCGGCATCACCGCGGACTCCGCGTCGACCGTGGACAACACGCCTTTGACGGTCGTTCTGAACGCCCCTCCGTTCCATCCCACGGTATCGACCGCCGATCACCCCGTTGACTGCATCGCCGCCGCGATCGCGCTGACCGACTGCATCAGCACCGGCTCGATATTGGCCCGCTCGCCCTCATCCGCGTGCCGATGCCGCTCTAGCAACTCAATCTGGATCAAGTTCAGCACGTCCGTCCACGGATTCCGCTCGTGGATCGAGCGCGCGATGATCGGCGATTCCTCATCCAGCGACCGCCGCCCGCTCACACGCAGCACCCCGCGCACCGCTGCGCTGTGCTCG
>JBGSRG010000510.1:0-2688 GCA_041737685.1 Phycisphaerales bacterium
GCTCGTGAAGGGCGATTCGAGCACCAGCACTCGGGGCGCACGCTCGAGCGCCACCTGCGCACCGACGCCGGTCCCCAGACTGCGGCCGTGATAGACCACAGCGCCCGCGTCGACGCCCGGACGTTCGAGCGCCTGACGAACAAAGTGCAGCGCATCGTGAACGATCGCACGCTCGCTTGGCGTGCCAGCGCTCCGCCCGTAGCCGCGATACTCCGGGATCAAGACGTGATACCCCCGACGGCGGTAAATCTCGACCGCGTCTAGGCAGTGATCGATCAGTTCGCCGTTGCCGTGAAAGTACACGGCCAGAGGTGCGAGTTTGCCCGACGGCTCATCCGCGACGGCTGCCGGTGCGTTGGCGGGGTTGCTTGACGGCAGACTCGCTCGCAACGTGGAGGGCGAACCCGCCGGGATGAACCATGCCTCCACTTGTCCGGACCTGACCTGACCCGTCCCGACCAGTCCGGGCTGCTTCGCTTCGAGCGAGAACCACAGCCTTTCGATCCCGGCTGGGATCGTGGGCTCGGGCAGCGCTGGCCCGGCGATATGGCGCGGAAAGATCATGTCATCTTGCTTGACAAAGAGCAGCGCACACCACACGCCGTAGACCAGCAGCGGCAGCAGCACCAACCGCCGCATCCACACACGCCGAGGGCGACGCTTGACCGCGGTTCGGCGAGGCGGCGCATTCTCATTCGTGCTCGTCAGGCTCACTCGCTTGCTCCGGGTTTCGACCTCAACCAAAGTTGGTACGATACACCCCTGCATGGACTACACCGCTTGGCAAGCCCCGTATCTCCGCCGCCGCGAGTGGGTCCGCTCGTTTCTGCGCTTGCTGGCCGTGCTGATCGGCCTCCTTGGGTTGCTCAGCACCAGCGGCATCGCTTCTGTGGTTCTCTCGGCGAGCTTCGGCGGCTCAGCGCTGGGTCTGGTCAGCGCGATCGACTCATCCCTTACCTGGCTATCGGTCGCTTTGGCCGTCGCGTTCTTGAGCACACGCCTCTCTCGCTGGATCGTGCCACTGCCCGAGCCGGGCTGCCCGCGCTGCGGCTATTCGCTGAACAATCTTCGCTCGCCCATTTGTCCCGAATGCGGGCTGGACCTGCGACCCGCGGGTGTGAGCCACGCCGCGAATCCGGCCGATCGCGCCGGATGAAAGAACGCGGCGGGGGCTCCCAATGACTTCCCGAATGCCGTGCTCATGCGGCCCACGTTCCAAGCGCTCTGCGCAACTTCGAGCCATTCAGCCATTCAGCCAGCCATGCCCAACTACCAGCAATCGCCAAACGGAAGGTTGATCGACTCGGACTCCACGCCCGATGAGCGCACCTACGCCACCTTCATGCACCTCTCGGTGTTCGCCGTCAACTTCACGGGAATCATCATCCTCGTGGCGCTGGTCATGTGGCTGATCAAGCGTAAACAGTCTCGCTTTCTCGACGATCACGGCAAAGAGGCCGTCAACTTTCAGATTTCATTGCTGATCTACTCGCTGATTTCCGGCCTGCTCGTGTTCGTCCTCGTTGGCATTCCCATGCTGGTCGCCGTCTATCTGCTGGGCATGGTCGGTTCGGTGCTGGCCGCCATCGCCGCGAATCGCGGCGAGTTCTATCGCTATCCGATGACGATCCGGCTTGTGGCCTGACTCGGCAAGTGGCCGAACGCTGCGCTTCGATTGCTTTCGATTGCGCCAGCGCAGAGCGCGGGAAGTGCGCGGGCCTTTAGCGCACCGTCTCGACCACCACTGGCACACGCAGGCGCTTGAGCCACTTCTCGCTCGCCGAGCCCCACCACAGCACGTCGCGAGCGTCGAGCGATACTTCCGTCACAACCGCCGGGGAGTCGAGTTCGATCAGTTCTACACCGCGATCAAACCCGACAGCTTTGCCTGTCGCGTCACCCGGCACCGTTTCGGGCACAGCGGACGTGCGATTGGCTTCAGCGTTCTGCCAGCGCTCAGAGACCGTGATTTGCAGGGCTTGCAGCGCTGCGGCGCTCGCGGGCACTTCAACCTCGTAGAGCGCTTCAACGGAAATCATTCGCGGCTGACTGGCCCACGCGGGAAGACCATTGCGCACGATCGGGTCAAGCCCGCTCGCATCAGGCAATCCGGTCGTGCCCTGCACGCCGGGCAGCGGATCCACAGGCCAGTCACTCATTCCCGCGACAACCGCCGGCAATCGTCGCTTCGGATCAACCACTGCGGGTTGACCAACCTCAAGCGGCCTGGCCGACCAAAGCGCGGCGTAGGCCAATCCGTTTGTAGAGCCCTCGCGAATGCGCTTCCACGGTCCCGAAGGATCGCGCGAAAGCCGGTTCAGAACGTAAGCAACGTGCTCTGGCCGCATGGTCCGCACTCGAACTGCCAGCCGACCTTCGTTCGCCAGTTCAAGCGCTCGCTCCATGCTCAGCACCGGGCCGGCCAACACGGGCTCATTTGCAGGGATCTCAACCGTGGGCGACGTGCCGAGACCCCCAGAATCTGGCTCTGCGCCAGGAACCGGTCCGGGAACTTGACCTTCATTCAACGCGATCGCGGTTGACTCGACGCTCGAATCGCCACCGTTTGTGTTTGAGTTGCCTTCGCCCGTCGCGATCAAACGTTCTTCCGCCGCCGATCCGCGCTCGCGCACCACAACGGCCTTGGGCAGGCCCGGCCACGCGCTCCGCACGGCCTCGACCAGCAAC
>JBGSRG010000431.1:0-2497 GCA_041737685.1 Phycisphaerales bacterium
GTCAACGGCAGCCACATCCGACACCCCGGCTCGGCAGCGGCGCGTGCTGAGTCAGAGCGTGCTGCGCGGCCCGGGTGCGCTCTACGAGTATCCGCCCGGGCGCCCCGAAGTGCTTGCAAGCCTGCCGGGAATGGCCGAGTTTGCCGGCATCGCAAACGCCAGATCCGGTCCGGTGGCGTTGCTCAAAGAGCGCCGTCGCGCTGGCACAGCAACGCCAGCAGACGCAGCACTCACAGAGCCAGAATCGCCCTGGATCCTACTGCGATATGTCCGATCATCGAGCTTTGGAGCAGCAGTCCAGACAGGATTGTCCAATGGCACGGGTTGGCAACCCTTGAAAGTGCCGTGGGCCAGTTCTGCTCAGACTCGTGAAGTCGCCGAGGTCGAATCAGCCTGGATCGTGCCCTGGGGACCGACCGCGGCGGGAATAGGTCTGATCCGGATCGTCGCTGCTGTCGAAGGGCCTGCACTTCGCGAACTTGAGATGTGGACCGCAGACTTCGGCGCGAGCGCAGACGCCTCGACACAACTATCGGGCAATCCCGAGCCGGTCTGGGATAGGCGACGCATGGACATGCGATTGGCGGGCATCGAGGCCGAACGTTCCGCTGCGATTGCGACGCCGGACGCGTGGATGTGCGTGCGCGAATCTGGGCGTGACTACCTCGTCTCGGCGACGTGGATCGATCGCGCTCCGGCTGTTTGTGTCATTCATCGCTGGTCTGAAAGTGGAGCCACCGAACTTGCTCGTCTCGATGGCGTGCCGCGAGATGCCGCGATGACGCCCGTGGGCCGCGAAGGCGGGTCGAGCGGGATCGCCGTTGTTTGGTTTGAGGAATCGCAGTCTGCCGCCTCGTCGCCTCGTCGAGATTTGAGTGGCTCGCTGCCGCTTCTGGCGCCAAATCGACGATTGATCGAGGTCTCGCTCACTGGGCGTGTGCTCTACTCGGGAGAAGCCAAGTCCGGTCGGTCGGGTCTGGCTCGAGACCTTGAACTTCTCGCTTGGGCTTTGGTGATGACCATGGTCGGCGTGGTCGTCTTTGTGCTCCGCAATGAGGGCTCCGCCGAAGCCCCGAGTGGATTTGAGCCCGCTGACCCGCTCCGCCGCGTACTCGCTGCGGTCATTGATTACCTTCCTGCGGCGGCGCTCGCAGGGCTGATCACCGGCGTCTCGGTTCGCGACGCCGTGTTCCCGTTTCAGATGGCGACAGGACTGGAAACCACCACGCTCGCGCTGGCTCTGGGCCTGGCTTGGTTGCACACCACGCTCTCAGAGTGGCTCACAGGGCGGTCGCTCGGCAAGGCTGCGATCGGTCTGTGGGTCGTCGCCGTGCCGAACACTGTTAAGCCCCCGAAACCAGCGGTGGTGGTCGGAGAGGGCGGGGACACGGGCGACGAAGCGTCACCCGGCACTGAATTTGGGCGGTCTAAGGCCTCAAAGGATGGCCGCGGGCCTGACACAACCGACGCACAGGATGCCGCTGATCCCGCCGCTCCCACGACTCCATTCGCGGCGACACCCTTTGTGGAGCCTCGACACCCGCCTCTCTGGGCCGCAGCGCTCCGCAACCTGATTCGCTGGGGTGCCCCGGTCGTGGCGGTTTTCATGCTCATCGACCGGTCCAGACGGCACCCGGGTGATATCGCGGCTCGCACGCTGGTCATCCAACTCAGCCACCCAGAAGCCGAGGACTGAACGAAGCCCCATCGTTGAAGTCGAGCCAATGGCTCTGGAAGCGCCGGTAGACCCCGGGCGCGGCGGTCCAGTGCGCACGGACTGCGCGAGAACGTCAAGCCGAACAACACGATCGCCCGATAAGCGACTCGGTCCGCGCTGGAATGCGCGGCGAAGCGCAAATATGACCCGGGCGACTCTGACGCATCTCCGTCGCTTGTCCGGGACTTGCAGAGCGATCGGAGGTCGCCACACGCATGTCCGAGCAGACCCAGGGCACAACCGCGAATTTGCCAAGAGCCGAGCCGCTCGCGGGCGGTGTGCGCTGGAAACTCGTCTGGCCCTTGCCTGCGCTCGTGCTTGGTGTGGGCCTGCTCATCGGCGGGATGACGATTGCGGTAGGCTCGCGCCCCAAGCCCGATCCGACGAGGCCGCTCGCTCGCGCTATGGCGCTGGTCGAGGCACGCAAGTTCGAGGAGTGCATCGCGCTGATCAATGTGGACGTGAAGCGGTTCATCGATGCGGGCGAGGCGGGCGGCGTGCGGCCCGAACATCAGCGTGACTATCACCTGACTGTGGCGCGAGCCTTTAGCGGTGCGCAGGAGCTCCTCGGCTTTAATCGGACCGAGAATCACCAGACGGTGGTAGAGAACTACCGATCCGCGCAGAGCCTGGGCGCTGAACTAACCGATGGCGACGTGGCGCGCCTGGTCACGGCTCTGCTCGGCGTGGATCGCATCGACGACGCGGTGGCGCTGGTGCGGGCTGGCCCCAAGGGCGGGACTGGCCACAGCGGACAGGAAAGCCAAGCCCAGAGTGCGA
>JBGSRG010000441.1:0-12342 GCA_041737685.1 Phycisphaerales bacterium
GTGGTGGACGCCCGAGGCCGCCGACGAGGCGCTCGCACCGAGCGCACTGTTCTGATCGTGCGAGAGTCGCGCCGAGCGAGCGTGGCGTTCGCACATTTTCCAAAAACAAAGCGATCCCACGCCGTCGCAGCGCGGGATCAAGCACCTTTCACCAACTTGTGGTTCGGCCCGAACCCGGGCCACGCCACGACGCGCAAAATCACTCGGCGGAAGTTGATGCCGCCTGCTTCTTGGTTTTGCCTTTAGCCTTGGTCGTCTTTTTGCGAACCGGCTTCTCTTCTGCCTTGTCCAGTGCGCCGGACTCCAGGTACAAGAAGCAGCGGCAACTGGGGCACTTGGTCAACTTGCCCGACATCAGCCCGCTGAGCGACTCAACCGGGATCGCCATCATGCACGACGAGCACGAGGCCTCGTGCGCTCGCCGGTCGATGATCTCAACGCTTGCCATCGCATCGTCGCCGCGAGCACGAACGACCAGCTCAAAGTCTGCACGAACAGAGGCGGGCACTTCGTTCGCGAGCGCGGCCCGCTTGGTCTTCAACGCTTCAAGCCGATCTTTGATATCCGCAAGCCCGGCGTCTCGCTGCGTCTTTGCGCCTTGCGTCACTTTGTCCCGCTCGGCGTGCTGCGTGCTCATGCCGTCCAGACGACCGGACAGCTCCTCGATCTTGGTCAGGGCATCGATCACGCGCGATTCGGACGCGGACTTCTCAACCTTGTAGTTGTTCAACTCCGTGAGAAAGGCGTTGTACTCCTTTGAGTTCCGCGCCTGATTCATCTGCTCGCGGACCGAGCCGAGTTTCTCGTCCAGCCGAGCGACCTCGCCCTCTTCATTCGCAACAATCGCCTTAAGGCCCTTGAGTTGGCCCTCGGTCGATCCCTTGGATTTGTTGAGGTCGCCAAGCAAACTCTGCTGCTCAGCCAAGAACCGCTCTGACTGGTCGAGTCGGCTGGTAAGACCACGGAGTTCTTTGTCGACTTGGAACAGTTCGAGCAGCTGCACAGTCACATTCATTCCACGGGGCCCCATCAGGTTGCCGGATCCGTCGGTTCAATCATACCCCATAAATCTCGCCGCGGCACGTTTCACCGTATGTTCTCGCTCATCCGGCCTGAAAGGGCTCTTTCAAGCCCGTGAGAGCACCCAATACGCCAACGGAGCCGCGAGCAGGACCGAATCGATCACGTCCAGCACGCCGCCAAAGCCGGGCAGGCTCGCACCCGAGTCCTTCAGCCCCGCGTCACGCTTCAGCACGCTTTCCATCAGATCTCCGGCCTGACCCAACAGGCCGATTCCGGAACCGAACGCCGCGGCACCCCAAAGCCCCAGCACCGCGAACCCGATTGGCCGGCCCGATGCGGGCGGGTGCAGTTGCCCCGCGAGGAACCAAACGCCGACGGAAACGACGGCGCTGAGTGCCGCACCACCGAACAAGCCCTCCCACGTCTTGCCGGGGCTGAGCCAGGGGATCAGCTTGTGCCGACCGAACGCCTTGCCCGTGAAGTAGGCCCCCACGTCGCACGACTTGACGATCACCAGCACCCCCAGAATGCTCCAACTGCTCTGCTCTCGACGCAACGCTACCAAGAATCCGAGCATCAGGCCGAGATAGATGAACGCGAAAGCGGCAGCACCCGCCGCGGCGGTAGCGCCGTTGAGCGTGCGGCCGCGTATGTGCCACAGCAGAGAAACCAACAGCACGGCGCAGCCAGCAGAACCAACCAGCGCAGCCGCATCGACCGGCGAACCTCGCACCGGCACCATGGCGCAGACCAGCAGCCCGATCGCCGACGCAAAGGCCAGCCAACGCCTTGAAGCTTGCACGCCGCCAGACTTAAACATTGCGGCGAGTTCTCGCGCGGCGAGAATCGCGACCACCAACGCCAGCGGTAGCAGCACAACATTCGGGGGAAAGGTCTCGGACGCACCGGGCAGCCAGCGGCTCAACCAGAGCGGTGCGGGCGAGCGATCGATCCACTCGTCGAGCCAGAGCATCGCGAGCAAGGCGACAACGATGATCGGGCCAAAGAGCAGGCGGTGCTTCAACACGGGGCAACCGTACCGGCTCGGCCGAGATCGCGGAGGACCAGTGCCCTTTGGTGATCCATACCCGCCAATGACCCAGTAATGGCTCCCAAGGATTCAACGAGCGATCCTCCCTGAATCTTCGCAGTGTTGAGCGGTACAGGCTGTCAGTGTTCGGTTGGAGCAGGATCAGCAGCGGCGGTCGCATCCGCTGCCAGCCCGCCAAATCGCCGCGAGCGCGAGGCATAGTCTCGAACCGCGATCAGCAGGTGCTCCTTGCCAAAGTCGGGCCAGAGCGCATCGGTCACATGAATCTCGGCATAGGAAAGTTGCCAGAGCAGATAGTTGCTCAAACGGCGTTCCCCGGCGGTGCGAATCAGCAAGTCCGGGTCGGGCAGGCCCGCAGTGTACAGGTGCTGAGCGACCGTGGCCTCATCGATCGAGTTCACGTCGAGGCGTCCCTCTTGCACGGCCCGCGCGATCGACCGGGTCGCGTCGACGATTTCAGCCCGCGAGCCATAGTTCACCGCAACGCAGAGGGTTGAGCCGGTGCAACGCGCCGTCGCTTCGGTCAATCGGTCGACCGCCTCGAGCACCTGACTCGGCAAGCCCTCGCGTCGTCCGATCTGAACAAAGCGGATGTTGTTCTCGACCAGTCCCTTGGTCTCCCCTTCAAGATAGAGCGTGTAGAGGTGCATCAGTGCATCGACCTCTTCGCGCGGCCGCTTCCAGTTCTCAAGCGAGAACGAATAGAGCGTCAGCACCTCAACGCCGAGCTTTCCGGATTCTTCGATCACGGCACGAACCGCCGCAGCGCCGTTGCGGTGGCCGAAGATTCGCGGAAAGCCACGCTGCTGCGCCCATCGGCCGTTCCCGTCCATGATGATCGCGATGTGCCGGGGAATGCGCGACGGATGAACATCGGGCAGTCTGGAAAGCGGATCGGCCTTGCTCGAGCGCTGCCGCATTCGATCAACGATGGACCGGGCCTGCGGATCGTGCGCCCAAGTCTGCGAGCCAGATTCGACCGATCCGCCCAATGAAATCGGGAGGTTCAGAGCATCGGGAGCGGGAGATGCGGCGGCGGGCGGTGTCATGTCGCTGGTAAGACAAAGACTGGACGTGCGGCACAACACATCAGTTCTTTACGCAGGCCGTCTTGCGGGCCATCGTACGCCGCAACGCTACCGTGGTTCATCGTTGGGTTCTGCACGCTTCGGCTTTCACCTATCAGCCGATCGGGCGGGAAGGAACGCGGCTCAAGAAAGAATCGTCTGCGCACGATCGGGCCCAACCGACACGATCGTCACCGGCACGCCCACGCTCCGCTCAATCAACTCCAGATACTCCTGCGCCCGCTTTGGGAGCGCCGAACGGCTGGTCGCCGTTGAGATGTCCTCAGCAAATCCCGGCATGGTCTCGTAGACCGGCTCTGCGTCGTAGAGAAAGTCCGAATCTGGCACGAAGCGATCGGTGAGCTCGCCCTTTGAGCGATACGCGGTACACACGCGAAGTTCGTCGATGCCCGAGAGCACATCCAGCAGCATCACCGCCAAGTCCGTCACGCCGTTGAGTCTGGCCGAGTATCGAACCGCAACAAGGTCAAGCCAGCCCACACGCCTTGGCCGACCCGTTGTGGTGCCAAACTCCCGCCCGCGCTCACGGATGGTGTTGCCAAGCGCGTTGATCTGCTCGGTCGGCAGCGGGCCGTTGCCCACACGCGTGGAATAGGCCTTCACCACACCGTAGACACGCCCGATCCACTGCCCCGGCACACCCGTGCCCGACGGAATGCCCAGCGCCGTCGTGCTGGAACTGGTCACGAACGGGTATGTTCCGTGGTCAACATCCAATAGCGCCGCATTGGCCCCCTCAAAGAGCACCGGCTGCCCTGCCTCCAGCAGTTCGTGCAGAAGCGCTGTGGTGTCTCGGATCGACGGCCGCAACCGCTCACCCAGCGCAGTTGCCCATGCCGTCAGTTCTGCAGCGTCCAGGTTTCGACACCCCACCGCGCCGAGTGTCGCGTTCTTGAAGGCACAGATGCGCTGCAGCTTCGGCCCCAGCGTCTCGGGCTTGGTCAGATCGCACACGCGCACCGCCGTGGCACGCTGGGCCTTGTCGGCGTAGCACGGCCCGATGCCGCGCTTGGTGGTGCCGATGCCGCCCGTGCCGTCACCCTCTCGCGCGCCCACGCCGCCAGACTCTGTGATGAGCCGCTCGCGAATCTCATCCTCGGCCTTGTGATAGGGCATCACGACGTGCGCCCGGTCACTGACAACCAGCCCAGAAACATCAACCCCGCGCGACGCCAGGCCGTCTGCTTCATTCAGCAAAACTTCAGGATCGACCGCGACACCGTTGCCGATCACCGCCAGCTTCCCGGGGTAAAGAATGCCCGAGGGAATCAGGTGCAACGCATACCGCTCGCCCTTTACTACCACGCTGTGCCCGGCGTTTGCACCGCCGTTGTATCGAACCACCGCACTGAAGCCCGGCGCCAGAAGGTCGACAACCTTGCCCTTGCCCTCGTCTCCCCACTGAAGACCCACAACCGCGGTGCAGCGGTCGACGGCAGTATCGTTGCCCGCCGCAGGATGCGCGTTGCCTGCCGCGCGAGCCGAAGGCCCACTCCCCCCCGCCATACTCGGCGGCTGAATGCGGCCCAAGCTCGACCCCGCGTTTGTCCTCGGCTGGGGCACTTTCGCTCCCGATTTGTCTTGTGTGTTTGGCATTGGTCCTGAGCATAGGGAACAGGTCCGGTAATGGCGGATTCGTGCCGTACCAGCACGCATTTGCGTGCCCTCGGCCAATCGCCCCACCCCGACGCCCGATCACGCCGATACATCCTGCCAGAGGGTCCACTCCATGCCCGTCGAGAGCGTCCGAATCATGTGCCCGAGCCTCAAGTGCCGCAAGATCCTCGCGGTGCCCACCAGTTCGCGCGGAAAGAACGTCCGCTGCCGCAGTTGCAGCGCCATCATCCGCGTGCCCGACAAGCCCGTCGCTCGGCCGGAAGTCGAAGCGGCGGGAACGAAGGACCCGGGCAGCGCAAAGCCGACCTCAAACGACGCTGCCAAAGCCGCCTGATCGCGTCACTCTCGGTCGATCGCGATGTCCAACTCCACCGTTGTCGGCGCCAGACACTCCGTCTCGGTACACGCCTGATAGGTGAGCGTCAGCACCGGCCGACCGGTCCATCGCGCATCCCTCTCTCGTTCAACCACCACAACCAGATCCAGCGAGCCGCGATGTACCCGCAACTCACCATTCACTCCTGATACTTCGCCCGCCGGATAGTCGCAGTAAACGCGGACTCCGCCGCCGTTGGTCACACCAAACCGAAGGCCGACCAGCGGCGTGCCCGCGCCAAAGCCCTCACCGACCACCGGCACCGCCGCGTTGATGTGGTAAGGCTCATCGATCACCAGCCGCACGCTGAAGGTGCTGGGAGCGTTGATCGCCAGTTCCACACGATCGGTAGACGCCAGCACCTGCAGCGGCACGGCATCAAACCCGGCCTGAGGTTGAAGTGCCGCGCCGCCCCTTGCCTTGTCCTTCGCGCTCGAAGTTGCTGCCGGCAATCCGGCCGTCATTTCGCGTAGATCCTCGGAGTGCTTGCGCAGACATCGCAGCAGCGCACGCGTCGAGTTTGCCGTTGCCGTCGGCGAGCGATCGATCGCGCCGCTGATCGACGCGATCAGCCCGATGGCGCGTCGCAAGTGTTGGGTGTCGTCGGTCTGCTCGGCGAGATCCAAGTAGGCGTGAATGACGACCGACGTGCCCGAGGGCATAGCGCCGTCATACGCCGATCGTGGCCGCACAAAGAGGTCGTCGCGCCCGCGTGCCGCATCAAACAACCCCTGAGTGCGCTGTTCGTCGCGGTCGGCCGCAGCCTGCTCGCCAGTTCCGCCTTCCGAGAACAGTCGCTGCGCGGTCGCCAACGCCCATGCCGCGTCCTGCAGCCAGCGGGTTCGGTCTGCCAAGTGATCGCGCTCGTCATTGTCCATCTGCCCTGCGACAGTTGCGGCGTCCGCACCGGCAACCGCACGCGATCCTCGAGCCAGTGCGCTCGCGGCAGCGCTGAACCACCCATAGTCTTCGAGTGTTCCCTGCGCTCGCTCTCCTGTCCCCGCGTCGTTCCCCTTCACATCGACCGGCGCCATCGCGCCCGCGACTCGAGCGCCCCCTTCGCCGTCGCCCACTCGTCGCCACGTTCGCAGCAGCGTTCCGTCGGGCTGTCGCACTCGCTCGACCAGCGCGGCAAACGCCCGCTTGGCCGCCTCAAAGTATCTTGGCTCGCCCAGCAGCATCGCGCAGTTCGCCATCGCGTGGACCATCATGCCGTTCCACGCGCAGATGACTTTGTCGTCGGTTGACGGCTGGTCTCGCTTGTCGCGCACCCGTAACAACACATCACTGATCCGCGACATCCGTTCAACCAGTTCGGCTTCTGACATCCCGAGCCGCTCGGCCATCACGCCGGGAGGCTCCGACCAACGCAGCACGTTGCTCGCGGTCTCGGCCGGGTGGTGCGGGTCGCGAAAGTTTGGCCCCGCATCGACGCCGTAAACCCTCAGTGTCACTTCCGCGTCCGCCTTAGGCAGAACATCGCGAATCTGCTGCGCTGTCCACAGGTAACTCAGCCCTTCGCGTGCGTGAACCTCCGCATCTTGTGCGGCCCAGAACGCACCCGACGGGTCGGTCATCTCACGCAGCACGTAATCCAGCGTGCGCACTGCGGTGCGGCGATAGAGCGGATCAGCCCACACCGACCACGCTCTCGCATAGACGAGCGCCAGCTGCGCGTTGTCATAGAGCATCTTCTCAAAGTGCGGCACCGTCCATCGCTCATCGACGCTGTAGCGATGGAAGCCGCCGCCCACTTGGTCATAAACGCCGCCCAGCGCCATCTCGTCGAGCGTGCGCTTGCAAGCGGCATCAATCGCCAGCCTCGTCGACTCGTCCGCCGCCTCGCGAACATCCAGCAGAAGTTCCAAGAAGGCCGGCTGCGGAAACTTCGGCGCGGGGCCGAAGCCGCCGAAACGCCGATCGTGCAATCGCAACAACTGCTGCACGGCCTGCCCAACCTGGTCAACCGTCGGCCGCACGGCCTCAAAGCGCTCCACCACTCGCTCGCGGGCCGCCTCCGCCAACTGTTCGGCCTGCTCTATCACTTCGTCTCTTCGATCCCGCCAAACGCCCGATAGCCCCTCGATCACACGTGGCAAGCCGGGCATCCCACCCCCTCCGCCCGCCATTCGATCGTCCGGCGGCAGATAAGTGCCCGCCCAAAAGGGCCTCAGGTTCTGCGGCTCAAGAACCGCCGTCAACGGCCAGCCGCCGCGCCCGCTGAATGCCTGCAGCGCGGCCATGTAAATGTCGTCAACGTCCGGCCGCTCTTCTCGATCAACTTTGATGCACACAAACGCCGCGTTGAGCTGCTGAGCAATCTCTACCGACTCAAACGACTCCCGCTCCATCACATGGCACCAATAGCACGTCGAGTAGCCGATGCTCAGAAAGATCGGCACGTCTCGCCGGCGGGCCTCGGCGAAGGCCGCCGGTCCCCAGGGCCACCACGCCACAGGATTGAAAGCGTGCTGCAACAAGTAGGGACTGGCCTGACCCGCCAGACGGTTGGGCTGAGGGTGCGCATCGGGCGCATGATTCTGATCCGGATCATCCGCCATCGTGCTCACGCTCCCGCCTGGTTTGTTTGCTCTCTGCCCGCCTCGACCGGCCGTATCCGCGACTGACGCACGATCAACGACCGAACCACACGCGATGACGAATCCAAGTTCGCAGCCGTTGGCTCTGCCACTGCCTTCGCAGCCCTCACGTGGCATCCCGCATCTGCCGTGCCCGTGCCCACAACAACCCCCGCCGATGCAGCTAGGCCCGAACTCAGTTTCGCCGCAGCACGCCCCGACCGAATCGCCGCATCAACGGGCAACACCACGCCCGTCACTGAGATGTATCCCGCGGCGACACGCTCTCCAAACTCGTCGTCTCGACCGACCACGCTCTTTGACCACGCCTCGAACGCACCGCCAAACGCGAGCGCTGCGCGTCGAAGGCTCGCCTGTCGCTCACGATCGCGATCGGCCGCTCGAGCCCCCACGCCCTCGATCTGTGCATCGGCTGCCGACTCCGCCCGAATCTCGAACGCCACCGCGATCCCCGCGCGAAGCGTCTCCAACTCCGCTGATAACTCCGCGCGCATTCGCGCCACGATCGAGCCCGACGCAAGCGACAAAACCGGCACGCCGAATGTGAAAGCCTTTCGTGCCAGCGCCGACTCGATGCGGTGCATCACGCTCTCGGTGTCGCCGCGAACCGAGATCAGCCCGTGCTCAGCACAGAACCGATCCAGAGCGTTCACCACCGGCACGCTCACCGCCGGATCTCCGCCGCCCTTCAGAAGATCAGCGCAGAGCAGCTCCAGATAACCGTTCGATGCCGAGTCTGCCTCGTCTGAAACCAGCCGCTCTTTCCGACGCGCTGCTTCGGCGTGTCGCACGATCCGACGCAACGGCAGCAGCGACGGATCATCCTCAATCTTCGCGTACACCGCTTCAAGTTCTGCCTCGCATCGAGCCTCTCCGACACCCGGCTTCACTGCGCCGATTCGCCACAGCGGCCCGGACCAACTCCACGAATCCAGCAAACGCAGGAACTTCGGTGCCTGATCGACAGCCCGGCGCACCGACTCTCGACTCTCGCCCGAGCGCGGTCGCGGCAGCAGCGTGGCAACGCTCGACCCGAGCATGAGCGCCGCCATCGCGGGCGCTTCGCGAGTAGCCAAGAAGTACGGACTGAGGCCCAGTCCGAGTGTTGGGGTCGTCAGACTCACACGCGGATTGTTCGCCGTGAGCCGGTCGCGGGAGCGCCCGGTGCGGCACTTTCTTGCTGATCGCTCGCGTAGCCACGCGGACGCGCGTTCATCCACGACCAAGCGCTGCCAACAATCTCGTCCAGATCGGTGATCTGCGCTGACCAACCAATCTCTCGCCGGATCAAGCCCGGATCGGCGAAGAGTTCGGGCGGGTCGCCCGCTCGGCGCGGTCCTTCGCTCAGCGGCACCCCTCTTCCACTGATCCGCTCCACACTCGCCACAATCTCACGAACCGAATGGCCCTTGCCGATGCCCAGGTTGTAGCAGTGCAACCGTGGTGAAGTGCTCGGCTTGAGAGTCTTCATCACCGCAAAGTGGGCATCGACCAGATCCTCAACGTGAACATAATCGCGCACGCACGCACGTTCCATCGCTTGTGGGATAGTCTGTGCCAAAGACCGTCAGCCCATCCGATGCGCCAAAGTGCTCGCGAGTGCCCAGCACCGATTGGATCGCCGCGGGGATCAGGTGCGTCTCGGGCACGTGATGCTCGCCAAGCACGCCCGAACGATCACAGCCCGCCACGTTGAAGTATCGCAGGGCAGCGCACGCGAACTTCCGCCCCGCGCGTGCCGTTGCCTCGGCATAGTCGATCAGCACCCGCTCGGCGTGCAGTTTGCTCCAGCCATAGGGATTGATCGGGCTTTGCGGACAGTGCTCGGGGATCGGCACAAAGCCGGGACCGGGCGAGCCATACGTCGCACAGGTAGAGGAGAATACGAGCCGCTGAACCCCCGGCCCGCCCAGGTCGCGAGACCGCTCACACGCCTCCACCAGCGAAACCACACCGCCCGTGTTGTTGCGGTGATACCACGCCGGGTGGTCCACGCTCTCACCCACATACGCAAGCGCTGCAAAGTGCAGCACCGTGTCCACGCCACGCTCGGCCATCACGCGAGCAAGCAGCCCGCTGTCACACACGTCGCCCGGCACAAACTCGAGCGTCCCGCCAGCACCACGCCGCAGGAGTTCAACCGCCGCGAGATGACCGCGGAACAGATTGTCCAGCACCACCACCCGCTCGCCCTCGCGCAGCAATCGCTGAACCGCGTGCGACCCGATGTACCCCGCCCCGCCCGTTACAAGCACCGCCATAACAGCCCCTTGCTGTGCGCCTCGCACCGTCAGTGCAAGACTTTGTACAAAACAATGCCCCCAACGGCCAACAGCGTGAACACGATCGTCAGCAAGTTGAAGTACTTCTCGATAAACGCCTTGATTGGCGGCCCGAACGCGTACAACAACCCCGCGACGATGAAAAACCTCGCCCCGCGCCCCACCGCCGACGCAATTGCGAACATCAGCAGCGACACGCCGCACACGCCCGCGGCGATCGTGAACACCTTGTAGGGCACCGGCGTGAACGCCGCAGTAAACACGATGCCAAAGCCGTTCGCCTCAAACCGCTGTCGGACCACTTCGAACTGCTCGGGCGAGAACACGTACTTGGTGAACGTCGGCTCAAGCATCGACCACAGGCCCCAGCCTATCCCATAGCCCGCGATCCCACCCAGCACTGAACCGAGCGTGCTGACGAGCGCGTAGTAGAACGCCTTGCCCCGCCTTTCGAGCGTGAGTGCGATCTGAAGTACATCAGGCGGAATCGGAAAGAAACTCGACTCCGCGAAAGCAAGCAGAAACAGCGCTAGCGTGCCATGACGGGTGTGTGCCAGGCTCAACACCCAGTCGTACATCCGGCGATGAACAGCCCACGCCGGCAGCTTCACCACGGGCGCAGCGGGCGGGACCACCACAACCGCGGCGGCGGATTCTGAAACCCTAGCGTCAGTTCCTTCAATCATTGGGCAACTATCCGCAACGCGCTGACCAAAAGCCAGTTGCCCCGGCCAACTCACATACCATTCTCCTCGAATGACGATCCGCACGCCAAAGCGGGTGCCCGCCAGCACCCACGCACCCCACACGGAGGCCCGGACGATGCTCGGAGATTGCTCACGCTCGACCTTCGCCAGATTCCAAAGCCTCCTCAGCGTGCTGACAGTGCTCGCAGCCCTCGTCAGCCCCAATCCGACACTCGGCGCTGACGACGCCCCAGCACCCGCGATCGAGGAGCGCTGGTACGTCCTGCTGCTCGAGGGCTCGCACGCGGGTCACTTGCGCGAAACAATCTCGCGGATGGCCGACCGACACACCATCCGAGCAGACATGCATCTGGCCATCCGCCGCGGCGAAGATCGGCTCAACATCCGAATGGAGAGCGAATCATCCGAGACACCCGACGGTCGGATGTTGGACATGAGTAGTGTCATGAACCTCGGCGCAGCGCCCACGACAACGCGCTACGAGTTCGGCGAAAGACGCGTGCTTGTCACCACCGAGATCAACGGCAGGGCCAATACCCAGCGCAAGGCTCTCCCGACCGGCAAGTGGCTCTCCCCGCTCAAGGCCGCCGAATACGTTGAGAGCCAGATCAGCGCCGGAGCCAAGACGATCACCGTTCGCACCCTCGACTCGGCCGTGGGGCTTAAGCCCTTTCGCTACACGCGCACGTTGGGCGAGAGCACCAACATTGATCTTCTTGGCCGCACCGTTCCCGCCATTGCCTGGACCTCCGTCGTTGACATCGAGCCGGGCGTGACCAACACCGAGTATGTTGACGAGGCGGGCCGATCGCTGAAGACCGAGATTCGGTTTGGGGCCATGAAGTTCGAGATGATCCTGGCCGACAAGGACCTAGCCCTGAGCAAAATCGACCCGCCCGAACTCATGGCCGCGACGCTCATCAAGCCCGATCGCCCCATCCGCGATCCTCGCACCGTCGCGTACGCCAAGTACATCCTTTCGCCCGTTGCGGCCCGCGAGCCCGGCCGCACACCGCCCGCCCTGTTCGACCTCCCCACCACCGGCTCGCAAACCGTTGAGCGGCTCGATGACGGTCGTCTCCGCGTCACCGTTATCGAGAACCCGAAACTCACCACCGATTCCGGCAACTGCGACGAACCGGCCTTCTCCGCCCCTTCCGCGATGATCGAGTGCGATCACCCAACCATCGCCTCGCTTCTCACAAAGGCACTGCCAAGCAGCGCCCAACCACACGCCCACGGCCAACACCCACCCGCTGAGCGGGCCGAGAAACTGCGACGCTTTGTCCACAAGCACATCAAAACCAAGTCGCTTGGCGTCGGCTTTGCGAGCGCTGCACAGGTTGCTCAGACCCGCGAAGGCGACTGCTCCGAACACGCCGTTCTGCTCTGCGCGCTGCTCCGGGCCGACCACATACCCGCGCGTGTCGTCAGCGGCCTGGTCTACGTTGACGAGTTCCTCGGTCAGTCTGGCGTCTTTGGTTATCACATGTGGACGCAGGCGGGCATCGCCCAGCCCGACGGCTCCTGCCGCTGGATCGACCTTGACGCCACGCTCGACCGTGACGACCCCTTTGATGCCACGCACATTGCCCTCG